>CBFGZN010000025.1:0-17415 GCA_965653255.1 uncultured Solirubrobacterales bacterium
GCTACTGAAGGCCGGCAACGTCTACGTCAACGTCTGGGGCCCGAGCGACGCCGCCGCTCCCTTCGGCGGCGTCAAGGCCTCCGGCATCGGCCGCGAGCACGGCCTCGCCGGCCTCGAGAGCTACCTCGAGGACAAGACGGTCTGGGTCGGGATGTGAACATCGGTTTACTGAGTGCGCCGCCGGTGAGATAGTTGGGCCATGCGTATCAGGCGCTTGGCTCTCACAGCCGCGATGGGGATCGTCGCGCTGAACATTGCGACGGGTAGCCCAGCGATAGCTCTGTGGGCGGGGTCACAGGTGCAGGGGAGCGGACCTCCGACCATGTCCGGTGTGTTCGTCGTGGTGATCGTGTTCGCGACCCTCGCGTTCGCCCTCGTGGCGGTCATGACGCGAATCAGCCAGGCACACAACGCGCTGACGGGTCATACGCCGAACGTGAGCAAGCACGTCCCGTGGCTTCGCAGCCTGCGCGGCGAGGCTCCCGTCTATCCCGGCGTGAACCCCAGCCTGAGTGGCCCCGAGCGCATGGTGGTCATAGTCGTCGTCGGCGTCGTCATCGCCTTCGAGGTCTGGTTCTTCTTCTTCTCGGGCTCGCCAGTGGACCAGCGCAGCGGCCGGGCTGCGGTTCTACCCGCGACCCAGCAGCAGGGCGATTCCCTGACCGCCGCCGATGCAGAGCGTGACGAGGCCGAGCTCGTGGTCCTCGCGCTCCATCTCGGAGAGGATCTTGGCGGTGATCACGGCGCCGGTGGCGGAGATCGGATGGCCGAGGGCGATCGCGCCACCGTTCGGGTTGACCTTGGCCGGGTCGAGCTCGAGGTCCTGCATGACGGCGAGCGCCTGTGAGGCGAACGCCTCGTTGAGCTCGATCACGCCGACCTCGTCGAGCGAGCGGCCGGCGCGGTCCATCGCCTTCTTGACCGCCGGGACCGGGCCGATGCCCATGATCTTCGGGTCGACGCCGCAGTAGGCGTAGGAGAGGATCTTCGCGCGCACCGGGGCGCCGAGCTCTGTCGCCTTGTCCTCTGACATCAGGACCACGGCCGCGCCCGCGTCGTTCATCCCCGACGCGTTGCCGGCGGTGACGGTGCCGTCGGCCTTGAAGACCGGCTTGAGCTTCGCGAAGCCCTCGATCGAGGCGCCGGGACGTACGTGCTCATCCTGGGTGAAGGGAACCTTCTCGCGCTTGACCTTGATCTCGACCGGGACGATCTCGTCCTCGAACTTGCCGGCGGCGATCGCCGCCTCGGCGCGGTGGTGGGACTGGAGCGCGAACGCGTCCTGGTCCTCGCGCGAGATCGAGTGCGACTCGGCGAGGTTCTCAGCGGTCATTCCCATATGGACGTTGTCGAACGGGTCGGTCAGGCCGCCGACGACCGGGTCGACCATCTTCGTCTCGCCCATGCGGGCGCCGAAGCGCGCGGCCGGCATCCAGTACGGACCACGGCTCATGTTCTCGGCGCCGCCGGCAACGACGCACGCCGCGTCGCCGGTCTGGATCGCCTGGGCTGCCGAGACGATCGCCTGGACGCCGGTGCCACAGAGGCGGTTGACGGTGAACGCCGGCGACTCTTTCGGGATGCCTGACTTCATCCCGACGACGCGCGCCGTGTACATGTCCTCAGGCGCCGTATGGATGACGTTGCCGAAAACGACCTGGTCGATCTGGTCGGGCGCCGTCTGGGCGCGCTCGAGCGCGGCGGTGACCGCGGTCGCGCCGAGATCGGTGGTCGGCACACCGGCAAGGCTCTTTCCATACGAGCCGACGGCGGTGCGCGCGGCGGACGAGATCACGACTCCGGTCACTGAAACGATCCTCCTGGATGGCTACGGGGGCCGCTGGAGGCTACCGACGCGGCGCGAGGCGGAATATCCCGCCCGCAAGCGAGACCACGTAGACGCGGCCGCGGGCGTCCTCGCCGAACGAAACGACCTGCGGAACGCTCGGCCCGAGCGCGCGGTCGCCGCGGGCGCCGCCGGCTGTCAGCCGTGCCACGCGCAGGCCGGAGTCGCAAAGGTCGCCGTAGACGTAGCTGCCACGCAGCGCGCCATAGCCGCGCGGTCGCAGCACATAGCCACCGGTGATCGAGCAGCTGCCCTGGTCGTGGGACCGCTCGATGACCGGCGCCACGGCGCCGGACGCGCTGCCCGAGCGGTAACGACGGTTGCCCTCGAAGACCGACCAGCCGAAGTTGGCTCCCCCGCGCGGACCGCGCGACGCCGAGGCCGCCGGCAGGAAGTCGATCTCCTCGACCTCGTCCTGGCCGACGTCGCCGATCGTCAGGTCGCCGGTCGCGCGGTCGAACGAGAAGCGGTACGGGTTGCGCAGGCCGTAGGCGAAGATCTCGCCGCGAGCACCGGCGCGGCCGACGAAGGGATACCGCGCGGGACGCGGTAGCCGCCGCCCGGCTTCGGGTCGATCCGAATCAGCTTCCCGAGCAGCTCGCCGAGATCCTGCGCGTTGCGATCGGGATCGCCGCCGCCACCGCCGTCGCCGAAGCCGGCATAGAGCATCCCGTCAGGGCCGAACTGGAGCTGGCCGCCCTTGTGGTTGAAGCGCGGGTGCGGGACGCGCATGACCAGACGGCCCGACCCCTTGCGCGTCGCGTTGCCGTTGGCCGTCGCGCGGAACTGGAAGATCGTCAGCGCGCCATCGTTGGCGACGTAGTAGACGAAGTAACGGCGGTTGGTCTTGTATCCGGGATGGAACGCCATCGACAGCAGCCCGCTCTCGCCACCGGTCTCGACGCGCGACGCGATGTCGAGGAAGGTCGAGCGGCGACCGTTGCGCAGCTGCACGATCCGGCCCTCGCGCTCGGTGACAAAGCGGCGCTTGCGATCGCCGGGAGGCGCAGCGAGATAGGTCGGCTGGTCGAACGTCCCGACGCGCAGCAGGCGGACGCCCTTGGCCGCGGCGCCCACCGGTGGAGCGGACCTCCCGGAGCTGGACGCGGCCTGGCCGCCCGAGCCATCGCCGGACGACGCGCAAGCGGTGACCGCGAAGGTCAGCGAGCAGCAGAGGGTCGCGATGGCGACGGCGCGCTTCACGCGGCGCAGTATGGCGATGGCTGAGGCAACTCTGGGTAGGTACCCCTCGATGCGCGTACTCGTAACCGGCGCGACCGGCTTCGTCGGGGGCCGCCTTGCCCACGCGCTCACCGGCGAGCAGGGGATCAAGGTGCGGGCGCTGGTGCGCGATCGCGCCCGCGCCGGCGCGCTCGAGCGCGCCGGGATCGACCTGCACGAGGGCGACGTCACGCACGCCGACTCGCTTGAGGGCGCCGGCGACGGGGTCGACGTCGCCTACTACCTCGTTCACGGAATGGGACGCGGTGGGGACGGCGACTTCGCCGAGCGCGAGCGCGAAGCGGCGCGCAACTTCGCCCGGATGGCGCTCGTCGAGGACGTCGAGCGAGTGATCTACCTCGGTGGGCTCGGCGACCAGCCCGGCTCGAAGCACCTGCGCAGCCGCCACGACACCGCACTGACGCTGAAGCGAGAGGGGCCGCCGGTCACCTACTTCCGCGCCAGCATGGTCGTCGGTGCGCGCAGCGAGGGGTACCGCACGCTGCGCTACCTCGTCGAGCGGCTGCCGGCGATGATCGCCCCGGCCTGGCTGAAGACGCCGACTCAGCCGATCGGGATCGACGACGCCGTCGCCTACCTCGCCGCGGCGCCACGCATCCAAGCGACGACCGATCGCGAGATCCAGATCGGAGGGCCCGACGTGCTCGCCTACGGCGAGATGCTCGACCGGATGGCGATCGCACTCGGTCGCCGCCCACGGCCGAAGATCCCGGTCCCGCTGTTGACGCCGTGGCTGTCATCGCACTGGATCGGCCTCGTGACGCCAGTCGACGCCGGCGTCGCGCGCCCGCTCGTCGAGGGCCTGTCGACCGAGACCGTCGTCACCGACCCGTCGGGCGCCGCCCTCTTCGACATCGCCCCGATCGGCTTCGACGAGACCCTGCGTCGTGCGCTCGCGGAGGACCCGGAGGCCGGCGCGCGATAGCCTTCGCTCGGCCACGGGCTGTGGCGCAGTCTGGTAGCGCGCTCCGTTCGGGTCGGAGAGGTCCCGAGTTCAAATCTCGGCAGCCCGATATCTCGTATGCCTAGCGACCGCTTCTACACCCGCCTCTCGATGGCGGCCCCTGCGGGAGTGTTGAAGGCGACCGGGAAGCTGAACATCCCGATCTACCGCCTGACGGGCGGTCGGGTGTTCGGCAGCCTCGACGGCAATCCGATCCTGCTGCTGACCACGACCGGGCGCAAGTCCGGCCAGCCCAGGACGGCGCCGGTGATCTACCTCCCCGAAGACGACCGGCTGATCGTCATCGGCTCGAACGCCGGCAACCTGCGCGCGCCGGCCTGGGCGCTGAACCTCGAGGCGAACCCCGACGCCGAGGTGGAGGTCGGACGCGACCGGCGCCCGGTGCGGGCGCGCGTCGCGTCTGGCGACGAGCGTGCCGAGCTGTGGCGCAACTTCACCGCGCGCTACTCGGGCTTCGACGACTACGAGGCGAAGGTCACGCGCGACGTCCGCCTGTTCGTGCTGGAGCCACGCTAGCCGGCCGGACTCTTAGTCCGCCGCATTGCGCGGCGGCAGCTGGATCGTCTCCTCGGCCCCGCTGACACCTGCCGCAAGCTCACGCTCGCGCTCCAGCTCGGCGTTGAGCTCGACGCCGAGCAAGACAGCGATGTTGCCGAGCCAAAGCCAGACGAGGAAGCTGACGACACCACCGAGCGTGCCGTAGGTCTTGTCGTAAGAGCCGAAGTTCGCGACATAGAGCGCGAACGCCGCCGACGCCGCGATCCAGATGACCAAAGCGAGGATGCTGCCCGGCGTGATCCAGCGCGGACCACGCAACTGCACGTTCGGCGACAGGTAGTAGAGGACGCCGAACATCAGGATCACGACGACCAGTAGCACCGGCCATTTGGCGATGTTCCACGCCGTGACGGCGCTGTCGCCGACCCCGATCGCCTCACCGACCGCCGAGGCAAGCGGTCCGGTGACCACCAGCGCGACCAGCACGAGCGCCAGCAAAACGACCATCAGCAGGGTGATCGCCAGCTGCAGCGGACGCAGCTTCCAGAACGGCCGTCCCTCCTCGACCTCGTAGATCGCGTTGGCGGCCCGCCCGAACGCGCCGACGTAGCCCGACGCCGTCCAGATCGCGAGTGCGATGCCGACGACCAGCAGCAGCCCGGCGGTGCCACGATTCGACGTCACCTGCTCGATCGGCCCCTGGAACGTGTTGGCGGCGGACTCGGGCCCGAGCGACTCGACGATCTCGCTCAACGAGTCAGTCGTCGCGCGCGGATCGCCGAACAGCCCAACGATCGACACCAGCGCGATCAAGGCCGGGAAGATCGACAGAACCGCGTAGTAGGTCAGCGCAGCCGCTCGATCGGTCAGCGCATCCTCGCGAAACTCGGTCACCGTCCGGCGCAGCACCCCGCCCCAGCCGCGCAGACCGACCTGGGCGGGCCCGTCCGGCCCCTCACGATCGCCCGCGTCTGTCGTCTGGTCGGCCGTCAGCTTTTCTTTCCCGCGATCGCCCGTTGGAGCTGGTCCTTGTTCATCTTCGAGCGACCGTCGATGCCTAGTTGGCGCGCCTCGTTGTAGAGCTGATCGCGCGTGCGACCGCGCGGGCCGGGGCGTCCCGACCGCTTGCCGCCACGCCGCCCGGACGAGATGTCCTGCGTCGAGCTACGCGATCGCTGGCGCGACTCCCCACTGCGCGCACGCTCCTTGTTGACCGTGCGTGCCGCGATCTCCTCGGCGCGCTCCTCCGAACGGCCCTGCTGCTTCTCGCTCTTCTTGATGTGCTCGTACTGACGAGCCCGCTTCGTGCCCTTCTTCACGCCGCGCGGTGGCATGCCTGCCTCCTCTGGCCGGGAACGCTCCAGTGGTACCCGACTGGACGCCGGCCAACCATCCAAACGGGCGGGCGTTTCGACGAACGCCGTGGGGGTACCGAGCGCGACATGGCCCGGCTGCGGCGAGTCGACTGCGGCAACAGCGGATTCCGCCGCCGCCGGCACGGTCGCGGCTTCGTCTATCTCGACCATGACGGCGAGCGGATCGGAGATCCCGACACGCTCGAGCGGATCAAGGCGCTGGCGATTCCGCCGGCTTGGGAGGACGTTTGGATCTGCCCGTTGCCGAACGGTCATATCCAGGCGACAGGGGTCGACGCGGCCGGACGCAAGCAGTACCGCTACCACGACGACTGGCGCGTCCGCCGCGATGCCGACAAGTTCGACTCGATGGTCCGCTTTGCCGAGGAGCTTCCCACGGTGCGCGAGCAGGTAGAACGCGACCTGACGCTCACGGAGATGCCGCGCGAGCGTGCGCTCGCCTGCGCGGTGCGGCTGCTCGACCGCGGCTCGTTCCGGATCGGTTCTGAGGACTATGCCGAGGAGAACGAGACCTACGGGTTGGCAACGATGCGCAAGCAGCACGTGACTGTCACCGACGATGTTGTCGTCTTCGACTACCCCGCGAAAGGCGGACAGGCGCGACGCCAGCGAGTGATCGACGAACAGGCCGCGAAGACGGTCGACCTGCTGTTGCGCCGACGTGGAGGCGGCGACGAGTTGCTCGCCTACAAGGACGGCCGCCGTTGGCACGATGTTCGCTCGGCGGACATCAACGCCTACCTCAAGCAAGCGAGCGGCGACGACTTCTCGGCTAAGGACTTCCGTACCTGGAACGCGACGGTGCTGGCGGCGATCGCGCTCGCGGTCTCCGGACCGGTTGCCGGCGCCTCACGGACCGCCCGCAAACGGGCGATCCGGCGGGCAGTCGAGGAGGTCGCCCACCACCTCGGCAACACGCCTGCCGTCTGTCGCGCCTCGTACATCGACCCGCGCGTCTTCGACCGCTTCGACGGCGGCCTGACGATCGGCGGTGTGCTGCCCGAGCTCGCCGCCGATGCCGAGGGCTGGCCAGCCGTCCAGCGTGTGGTCGAGGAGGCCGTGCTCGACCTGATCGCCGCCGACGAGTCCTCCGACGCGGTCGAGCGCGCCGCTTAGGCGCACTCGACCGTCGCGATGACTCAGGCGGTGGCGCCCGCCGGATGCACCTCGTGCTCGCCCTCAGCGAACTCCTCGACGATCTTCGCGCAGAAGGCATCGAGGTCGTCGGGGCTGCGACTCGAGACGAGGCCCTGGTCGGTCACGACCTCCTCGTCGACGACATTGCCGCCGGCGTTGCGGATGTCGGTACGGATGCTCGGCCAGGAGGTCAGCGTCCGGCCGCGGACGAGATCAGCCTCGACGAGCGAGGCCGGGCCGTGACAGATGACGCCGACCGGCTTCCCAGTCGAGAAGAACTCCTGCAGGAAGCCGACGGCCTGCTCGTCCATCCGCAGCTTGTCCGGGTTGACGGTGCCACCGGGCAGCAGCAGCGCGTCGTAGTCCTCGACTGCCGCCGACGCGACCTCGCGGTCGACCTCGAACGTATCGGCTGGCTCGATGTCGCTGTTCATCGCCTGGATCTCGCCCCGCTCCAGCGACAGCAGCTCGGTCTCGGCGCCGGCCCGCTCGACCGCCTCGCGCGGCCGCTCCAGCTCGACCTGCTCGACTCCGTCAGCCGCCAGGATCGCGACCCTCTTGCCCTGCAACTCGTCAGCCATCTCGCCCACTTCCTTCCTGTTTCGCTCGCTGGCCAGCACACAGCCGCTACCCCCTCCGGGCGAGCGAAAACGCGGATTGGCGCAACCGGCCGCCGGGTACGTCAATCCCACGATGAGCGGCCCGCGCACCATCTTCGTCATCTACGTCGCTTTGATCGTGACCGGTCTGACGCTGTCGATCCTCGTCGGGATAGCGGGGCGCTGACGATGCGCCGTATCGCCCGTGAGAACAGCCTCGCGCTCGTCTTCCTGGTGCTGTTCCTGGTCGCGCTCACATTTCAGGCGATCGCCGGCCATGCCGCCTATAACGATGAGCAGGCCAGCCACATGGAGCCCGGCATCTCGCTCTGGCGCTATGTCACCTCCTCGCCATTCGCCGTCTCGGTGATGGAGAACTGGCAGTCTGAGTACCTGCAGTTCACACTCTTCATCGTCCTCACGGTCTGGCTGTTCCAGAAGGGCTCACCGGAGTCGAAGCCGCTCGACACGCCCGGCCGCGAGTCGGACGATCGCCAGCGCGTCGGGCGCCACGCGCGGGCCGACTCCCCGACCGCCGCCAAGCGCCGGGGACTCCCGCGTGCCCTCTACGAGAACTCGCTCCTGATCGCGATGGGCACGATCTGGATCGCGAGCTGGCTAGCGCAATCGCTGACCGGTGTCGTCGAGTACAACGCGGAGCAGTCCCAGCATCACCAGGCGGCGATTAGCTGGCTCGAGTATCTCGGCAACCCCAGCTTCTGGGAGCGCACGCTCGAGAACTGGCAGTCCGAGTTCCTCGCGGTTGGGTCGATGGCGATCTTCGCGGTGTACCTGCGCCAGCGTGGATCGCCAGAGTCGAAGCCGGTCGGGGCGCCTCACGATGCGACTGGCGTCGAGGGTTGACCAGCCTGCGGGTTTCCCGCATACGCCAGACGGCCACGTTTCGCCCCGCGCAGCGACCGGGTAGACCTTTCCTACGACACGGATCCACGCCTCTGACTCAGGCCAATGGGGATGCGCGCCGCTGGCCCACCCGATAGCGAGGAGCATCCATGTCTGTCTCCGCCCCGCCGCGCCCTAGGCGGATCGACTACCGCCGATCCGCGAACGAGGAGCTGGTAACCAGCCTGCTGCCGCTAGCCAAGCGGCTCGCGGGCCGCTACCGTCACGCTGGCGAGAGTCAGGAGGACCTGGAGCAGGTCGCCTGCCTCGGCCTCGTCAAGGCGGTCGACCGCTACGACCCGTCGGCCGGCCCGTTGGTCCGCTACGCCGTGCCGACGATTCTCGGCGAGCTGCGCCGGCACTTCCGCGACAAGGGTTGGGGCGTGCACGTCCCGCGCAGCGTTCAGGAGAACCTCCTGACCGTCAACAAGGCGACCGAGCGCTTGGCGACGACGCTTGGCCGGACACCGCGCGCACGGGACATCGCGAGCTTCACCGGGATGGCGCTCGAGGACGTGATCGAGGCGCTCGACGCCGGCGCGTCTTACACCCCGGCGGCGCTCGATGCGCCGCAACGCGGCGACGAGCCCGAGGCCCGCTCGCTCGGCGACGCGCTCGGAACGGACGACCCGAACTACGAGCTGGTCGAGCTCGGCCAGTCGATCGGACCGGCATTCCGCGAGCTGCCCGCACGCGAGCGCGCGATCGTTCAGCTGCGCTTCTTCGAGGATCTCACCCAAGCCGAGATCGCTGAACGGATCGGCATCTCGCAGATGCACGTGTCACGCCTGCTGCGGCGCGCGCTCGACACGCTCCACGGCGCGGTCGACGAGGCCGCCTGAGCGGCGCGCCGCGCTAGGCGGCGACGGCGTTGTAGTAGCGCACGGCAAGACCGGTCAGCAACGCCTCGAAGCAGGCCTCCTGGGTCAAATCGTGCTCGGCCGCATACGCGCGGATGCCGGCGCGCTCGATCGCCTCGCTCTGGGCGACGACGTCGTCGACGAGATCGGGATGCTCGTCGCTGAAGAACGCGCCCATCGAGTAGAGCCCGGTGTCCATCAGCGACTCGAGGAACGCGTCGTCGCTGCGCTGCGAGACGTCCGCCATGCGCCTCAGCGTACCCGGGAAGCAGTGCGGCTATCGTCTCGCCGATGGCCGACCGCGACGAGATCGTCTCGTTCCTCGACGAGCTGCTCGACTCAACCGGCTTCCCCGACTACGGCCCGAACGGACTCCAGGTCCCCGGCGCCGAACGGGTCGAGCGTGTCGTGACCGGCGTGTCTGCCCATCTCGAGCTGTTCGAGCGTGCCGCAGAGACCGGCGCGCAGCTCGTTCTCTGCCATCACGGGATCGTTTGGGGATCGCGTCCCCAGGCAATCAGCGTTCAGGCCAAGCGCCGCCTGCAGACACTGTTCGCCGCTGACATGTCGCTGGCCGCCTACCACCTGCCACTCGACGCGCATCCGGAGGTCGGCAACAACGCGCTGATCTGCGCGGCGCTCGGTCTCGAGCCAGCGGAGCGGATCGGCAACTACGAGGGCCGGCCGCTGGGGCTCGTCGGTCGTTGCAGCAAGGGGATCGCCCTGGCCGAGCTGCGCGAGCGTTGCGTCGCCGCTTTCGGCGGCCGCGAGCCGCTGATCCAAGGTGCCGGCCCCGAGACCGTCCACAGCCTCGGCGTTATCTCGGGCGCGGCGGCCGGCTATCTCGACGATGCGATCGGGCTCGAGCTCGACGGCTTCCTGACGGGTGAGCCGTCCGAGCACTCGATGGCCGACGCCCGTGAGAGCGGCCTCCACTTCATCGCCGCAGGCCACTATGCGACGGAGACCTTCGGCATCCGCCGGCTCGGCGAGCTCGTCGCCGAGCGGTTCGGCGTCGAGCACCAGTTCATCGAGGTTGCGAACCCGGTCTAGACTGCGCCTGGCAACCAATCGAGTTTTCCTGGGGAGGAGAGACGATGGAGGGAGCAACGGCCGGTGCCGGAACCGGCTCTAAGACGATGGCCGACCTGCTGCCGCTCGCCGCGGAGCGCTTTGGCGACGCGACGGCGCTGAAGCACAAGGCCGGCGACGAGTGGGTCGAGACCAGCTACGCGGAGCTCGGCGACGCCGTCAGCGAGACCGCACGCGGACTGATCGACCTTGGCCTCGAGCATGGCGACAAGGTCTCGATCATCAGCCATACCCGCCCCGAGTGGACCTACGCCAACTTCGCGATCCTCTCCGCCGGACTCGTCTCGGTCTCGATCTACCAGACGAACTCCGCCGAGGAGTGCGAGTACGTGCTCGAGCACTCCGAGTCACGCGCCGTCTTCCTCGAGGACGCCGAGCAGCTCGCCAAGGTGCTCGCCGTCAGGGACCGGCTGCCGAAGCTCGAGCACGTCGTGATCTTCGACCCGGCGGGTGACGCGAGCGGCGACGCGATCCCGCTGGCCAACCTGCGTGCGCGCGGCGGCGCGCGCGACCCCGCAGAGCTGGAGGCGCGTACCGCCGCCGTCACCAAGGACGACCTCGCGATCACGATCTACACGTCTGGAACGACCGGGCCGCCGAAGGGCTGCCTGCTGACCCACGGCAACTACCGCGACGTCCCGACGATGACCGAGCAGGCTGGGGCGCTGGTGGCCGGCGACTCTGTCTACCTCTTCCTCCCGCTCGCCCACGCCTTCGCGGTGCTGATCCAGTTCGTGGCGATCGACGTCGGAGGCACGATCGCCTACTGGGAGAAGGACGCGCAGAAGATCGTCCCCAACCTGATCGAGGTCAAGCCGACCTACTTCCCGTCGGTCCCGCGGATGTTCGAGAAGATCTACACGCTCGCGACGAGCGCGGCCGAGGATCCCGAGCAGCTCCAGCAAGCGATCGCGCTCGGGTTGAAGGTGCGCGAACTGCAGCGGACCGGTCAGGAGGTGCCGGCGGAGCTGCAGCAGGCGTTCGACGCCGCCGACGAGAAGCTCTACGCCAACGTGCGGGCGCTGTTCGGCGGCCAGATCCGCGAGTGCGTGACCGGCGCGGCGCCGATCGCTCACGAGATCCTCGAGTTCTTCTACGCCTGCGGCGTGCCGGTGATGGAGGGCTACGGGATGACCGAGACCTCGACGGTCGCCAGCGCCAACACCCCGGGCGAGTTCCGCTTCGGCTCGGTCGGAAGGCCGCTGCCTGGAGTCGAGGCGAAGGTCGCCGACGATGGCGAGTTGCTGCTGCGCGGCGCCAACATCTTCCAGGGCTACTACAAGAACGCCGACGCGACCGCCGACACGCTCGTCGAGGGCTGGCTGCACACCGGTGATCTCGGCCGGATCGACGACGACGGCTTCATCTACATCGTCGGGCGCAAGAAGGACATCATCATCACGGCGGGCGGCAAGAACATCACGCCCGCGAATCTCGAGAACGGCCTCAAGCAGAACCGCTGGATCTCCCAAGCCGTGGTGATCGGCGACCGCCGCCCGTACCTCGTCGCGCTGATCACGCTCGACCCCGACGAGCTCCCGGCCTTCGCCGGCCAGCACGGTCTTGAGCCCGACCAGATCGCAGGCTCGGACCAGATGCGCGCCGCCGTCCAGGAGACGGTCGACGCCGTCAACTCCACCGTCGGCCCCGTCGAGCAGATCAAGTACTTCGAGATCCTCCCCGACGACCTGACCCAAGAGACCGGCGAGCTGACCCCCACCCTCAAGGTCAAGCGCAACGTCGTCAACGACAAGTACGCCGCCGTCGTCGACTCAATCTACGACGCGGCGCGCTAGGCGTCGCCTAGCGCGCCGCGTTGAGAGACTTCTCGAGCGCTGAGAGGAGGCGGTTGGTGGCGGCAACGTCGCGGATGGCGGCGCGGATGTGGTCGTCGGCGCCGAGTGGGCCGCCGGGGGCGACGGTGACGGACTCGCGTTGGAGGCGGTTGGCGAAGGCGGCGCCGGAGAGGTCGTCGGCAGCCATCCAGATGAAGTTGGCTTGGGAGGCTGTTACGTCGACCGGCATCTGGGCGAGGGCGGCGAGCAGGCGGTGGCGCTCCTCGACAACGGTGGCGCGACGGCGTTCGACCTCGCGATCGCCAATCTTCAGTGCCTGGACGACAGCGGCCTGGGTGAGCGCGTTGACGCCGAGCACCGGAGCGATCGCGTCGAGCAGCTTGGCGGCCGCATTAGAGGCGACGGCGTAGCCGGCACGGAGGCCCGACAGGCCGTAGATCTTCGAGAAGGTGCGCACGACCAGCAGCCGGGGGAAGGCGTCGGTCAGCCGCAGGACGGCATCGAGCGGCTCGGCCTCCTGGAAGTGGATCAACGCCTCGTCGACGATCAGGTGGACGCGCTCCGGCAAGTCGCCCGCGAGCGCGGCGATCCGTTCGGCCGGTACGTAGGTCCCGGTCGGGTCGTTGGGGTTGCAGATCATCACCAGCCGCGTCCGGTCGGTGACGGCGTCGCGCAGGCGATCGAGGTCCTGGCCGTCGGCGCCGGTCTCAACAGCCACCGGACGGCCGCCGGCGCGAGCTGCCATCAGCGGATAGAGCGGGTAGCTCGGCCACGGCGTGACCAGCTCGTCGCCCGCCGACATCAGCGTCATCGCCGTCGTCTGCAACAGCTCCGCGGCGCCGTTGCCGACGACGATCCGCTCCGGCTCGACGCCGTGGCGCTCGGCGAGCATTCGGCGCACACCTGCCGCATGGCGGTTCGGGTATCCGTTGACGCGGCCGCGCGCCGTGTAGATCGACGCGTTGACGACCTCTGAATTCGGCAGCTCGGGCCACTCGGTGCTCGACAGGTCGAGCTCCGGCGCCCGCTCCAGCGCCAGCCGCTTCTCGCGCGCGCGGCGCTCGCGGCGGGCCTTGTTGAGCTCCTCCTCGTCGACGTCCTCGAACTGCTTGTAGTAGTCGAGCAATCCCATACGGCTACTTGGGCGCGACCGACGGTCCGGGACCCTGGATGATGAAGAACCAGAACGTGAAGATCACGACGGCGATCGCGACGCTGATCGCGAAGATCACCTCGAGCGCGCCACGCTCCTGCTTGTAGCCGGCGGCGCGCCGGACCAGCTTCCAGGCGTTGTCGACCCGCTTGGCGATCGCGACCGTGACCAGCAGCGACGTCAGCGTGCCGGCCATGATCGTTGCGATGCCCGCCGAGACGGAGTCAGTCCAGTACTGGACCTGGGAGCCGAACCAGAACCAGAAGTACGGCTGTGGGCCGAACAGGCTCAGACACAGGACTGTCTCTAGCGCCAACAGCCCGAAGGCGAGGCCACGGTCGGCGCTCTGACGCGCCTCCCCCTTGCGCTGCGGCGTGCCGCGGTACTTGACCCCGCGAACCTCGCTTGGGCGCCGGACGAAGAGGCCGCCGCTCTCTGTGGGGTCGTTGCTAGCCACGTCGAGACAGACTAGGGCACCGACCAGGCCGGCTTGGCCCCTTGGTCTCCTCTACCCGTCCTCGGACTGGCGCAGCAGCGAGCCGGTGGTCTGCTCGAGGATCCGTCGCCAAGCCGCCGTCTTCTCCCGCTCGCGCTCGAGCTTGCCGACGACCTTGCGCACCCGTGTCGCGGAGATCTCGATGCCGTGCTTGGCGCAAACCGACTTCAGATCGTCGTAGTCCTCGGCCAGCTTGATCGTCACCGACTCGAAGCCGTGGCGAGCGATGTCGACGCGCCGGTTGAAGTTCATGATGTTCGTCTCGAACATCAGCTGGTCGTTCGGCTCTGGCTCGACGAGGACGATGTCGACGCCCGGATAGCGCTCCTTCCAGTGGCCGACCGCCTCGTGCAGCCGCTGGTGGGCGAGCAGCTTGAACGTCTGGTAGCCGATCTGGGCGAAGCCCATGTCGGCGACGCGCCGCACCTTGCTGCCGAACGCCGTCGGAATCTGCTTCTGGAAGTCGTTGACGTACGGCACCAGCGGGTTGACGACGACGATGAACTTGGCGCCGCGCTCAACGGCGACGTCGACGTTGGTCGTCGAGCGGATGCCGCCGTCGATCAGCTGACGCCCGCCGATCTCGACCGGCTTGTAGACCATCGGCAGCGCCGTCGACGCGCTGACCGCCTTGGCGATCGAGACGTCGTCCCACCCGTCGCCGCCAAACACGATCCGCTCGGTCGTGTCGAGGTCGGTGGCGGTCAGATAGAGCTCGCGCTTGAGCTTGCGGAAGTCGTTGACGCGACCGGACTCGCCGAGCACCCCGTCGAGGTACTGCTCGACGCCACGCGTGCTGTACGCGCCCGATGGCAGCCCTTGCGCGATCTCGGCCGCCACGTCGACCAGCGACAGGCCGCGCTGGGTCGCGACGGTCTTCAGCACGCCAAGCATCCGCCACGGCAGCATCGCCGCCGACTGGGCGAACTCGCTGATGTTTGGGCGCATCAGCTGGCCGCGGTCGACGTCGCGGAACGGGCTCGGCGGCTGCTCGTTGACGACCCGCATCATCTCCTCGGGCGTGACGCCGTTGGCGACGAGGCTGCTGACGAACGACCCGGCGCTGGTGCCGACGAAGACGTCGAAGTCGTTGACCGTCCGATTGACGGCGAGCAGGTCGAGCGCGCGCAGCGCGCCGATCTCGTAGACGCCGCCAGTGAAGCCACCGCCGCCCAGGACGAGCGCGGTGCGCGAGCGCCGCGGGCGGCGCCGCCGCGGCTTGGCGGCTGGCTTCTTGCCCTTGGCTGGAGGCTTCTCCAGCTTTACAACGTCTCCCATGCCAGATCCATTATCCCCCAGGACCGGTCGGTCAACCGCTCCGGTGCCGCATGTAGCGTGTTCTGCCGTTGAAGATGAGCAGAATCTGGACAGCGGCAGCGATCCTGGCAGCGACCGTCACGGCGATCGCGGCCCCGGCGGCGGGCGCCAGCGAGCGCGGGCTCTCGTCGAGCCTGGGCGCCGCCATGGGCTCGTCCGGAAGCTGGAGCGGCGCCTACGTCTTCAACGCCGACAGCGGACGCCCCGTCTTCGCCTGGCGCCACACGACGCCGCGCATCCTCGCCTCCAACACCAAGCTGTTCACGACCTCGGCCGCGCTCGCGCGCTTCGGCGTGGCGGGCAGGCTCGCGACCGAGGTCCGCGGTACAGGAAAGCTCGGGTCCAAGGGCGTCTATCGCGGCAACCTCTACCTCGTCGGCGGCGGCGACCCGACGTTCGGCAGCCAGAGCTTCACCAGCCGCTCATACGGCAGCGGCGCAACCGTGGAGGCGCTCGCCGCCCAGCTCGATCGCGCCCGCGTCAAGCGCGTCGCCGGCCGGGTCTACGGCGACGAGTCCGCCTTCGACAGCCTGCGCGGCGGCCCCGACTCCAGCTACGGAACCTCGATCTGGGTCGGCCCGCTCAGCGCGCTCGGCTACAACCGCGGCCTCGGCGCCGAGAACGGCTCCAGCTTCCAGACCAATCCGCCGTCGTTCGCGGCAGCTCGGCTCACCGACGCACTCCGCAAGCGCGGCATTCCGGTCACCGGAGCCGCGGCCAGCGGCACCGCGCCCCGAGCCGCCCAGCCCCTCGCCGCCGTCCGGTCCCCCACCATGGCCCGCCTCGCCGCGCTCACCAACAAGCCCTCGGACAACTACTTCGCCGAGACCCTCGTCAAGGATCTCGCCCTCGACGTCCGCTACACCGCGGGTGACGACCCGGCGAGCAGCGATTCCCAAGCGGAACGCCGGGTCGTCACCCGCGCAACCACCAGCGCCGGAGCACGAACCGCCGCCCGCTTCGCAAAGAGAATCGGCGGCCGCCCGTCTCGGCTCGCCGACGGCTCCGGCCTCTCGCGGCTCAACCGAGCGTCCCCCTACCGCGTCGCGAAGCTGCTGCTGGCGATGCGCGAGCGCGACGAATGGGTCGCCTTCAGCCGCTCGCTGTCGATCGCCGGCCGTGACGGGACGCTCGGAACGCGGATGCGCAGCGGACCCGCGCGCGGACACTGTCGCGGCAAGACCGGCACGCTGTCCGATGTCTCGGCGGTGTCCGGCTACTGTCGCGCCCGCTCCGGCGACACCTACGTCTTCTCGATCCTGATGAACGGGATCGACCCCTACGGCGCGCGCAACATCCAAGACCGGATGCTTCAGGCGATCGCCGGCGTCCGCTGATCTCCTCGTGCGCAGCCGGCCGGCTGCTTCGCTAGTCCTCGCTAGCCGAGCAGCTTCAGCAGCCCGGCCTCGTCGATCGTCTCGACGCCGAGCTTCTCTGCCTTCGCCAGCTTCGAGCCGGGATCGGCGCCGGCGACGACGTAGTCGGTCTTCTTCGATACCGAGCCGGTGACCTTGCCACCGGCGGCCTCGATCCGCTCCTTGGCCTCGTCACGCGTCAGATCGGGCAGCGTCCCGGTCAGGACGAACGTCTTGTCCTTCAGCGGCCCCTCTATCTCACCGGGGGCCGGACCTTGCTCCTCGAGCTGGACCCCGGCGGCGCGCAGCCGCTCGATCAGCTCGCGCGTAGCGGTCTCGCTGAGCGTCTCGGCGATCTGCTCGGCGAGGATCGGGCCGATTCCCGGGACCTCCTCGATCTGCTCCGGCGTCGCGTCGAGCAACGCGTCGACCGTGCGGAACCAGCCGGTCAGCGCGCGGGCGTTGACTCCACCGATGCCGTGGATGCCGAGCCCGAACAGCACACGGTGGAACGGCTGCTGCTTCGAGCGCTCGATCGCCGCGATCAGGTTGCGTGCCGAGTCGGGACCGAAGCGCTCGAGCTCGACGAGTTGCTCAACGGTCAGGTCGTAGATGCCGGCGATCCCGTCGATCAGGCCCGCGCGCAGGAACTGCAGCACACGCTCCTCGCCGAGGCCCTCGATGTCCATCGCGCCGCGGCTGACGAACTGCTTGACGGTCTGGAACAGCTGGCCGGGGCAGCCAGCGCGGCTCGGGCAGATCGTCAAGACGCCGCCCTCCG
>CBFGZN010000026.1:0-17330 GCA_965653255.1 uncultured Solirubrobacterales bacterium
CGGCCGATGAAACGGTCGACGGCGATGGTGCCGGCCACGGCGAGGACCGCGGCGCACACCTCGTCCGCGTCGAGCGCATCGGTGGCGATGGCCTGATCGGCGATGGTCGAGACGTCCGCGAGGGCGGAGCGCAGCTCACCGGCCATCGCGTCGTCGAACGTCCTGCCCACGTCCAGCGGATCCTCGCGGCCGTCGTAGCGGCGCCGCAACTCGGCTTCCGAGGCGGAGAGGTACACGACCCAGGTAGGCCTGCCGAGATCTCTCAGCGCCTCTACCTGATCGCGCGTGCGGGCGGAGTCCACGACCACCGCCCCTGCGGCCCCGCCGTCGCGAACGGCGGCGGCCAGCCACGATCCGCCCGTCGCACGCTCGATCTGCCGGCCGGCATCCTGCATGCCCTTCCGCGTGTCGCGCGGAACTGCGGCGGCGATCACCTCCCGAGCGCTGACCAGCTCGGCGCCCGTCTCAGCGCACAGCCGCATCGCCAGCGTGGTCTTGCCGGAGCAGAGTGCACCGGCGAGGACGACAATCGGAGCGTTCGACGTGGCGGTCATGGCAGGAGCTAGGCCTCCTCGCCTGCGGTCTCGTCCTTCGCGAAGCTGAGGAGCCCGTCCTCGTCGACCGCCAGGTACCCGTTGCCGTCGCGAAGCTCACAGCGATCGCCGTCGTAGTCGAGAGCGTCGGTGGCGGCGTGCAGATCGACGTAGGTCGCGCCATTCGACGACGCGAAGGGCTCCCAATCGCCGGGCAGCGGATCTGGCAGCGCATCGGCGCGCGCGACCAGCGGCCGCCCGAAGTCCCGTCGCGCGTTCGCCCGATAGGCCCGCCAGACGTCGAACAGCGGCACCGTCTTGCCGTCGGAGTCCTCGTCGTGGTACTCGAGGTGATGGAGCTCATCGCCCATCCCCTGCAACGCCTTCTCGAGGCTCGCAAGCGTCGCGGCGTCGTCGCCGGGCACTACCGTCACGCGGCTCGCCAGCTCGGGGATCTGGTCCCAGCGCAAGAGCGCGAACACCCCGATCGGATCTTCTGGGACCTTGGTATCCAGGGCTTTCTCGACGTCCTTCAGCTCGAATCCGTCCGGTAGCTCGACGCCAAATTCGCCGAGCCGCTTCCGCTTGACGTCGAACGAAGACGGCGCCGTGAATATCGCGGCGTCGAAGCGCTGGCTGCGCCGGATCGCCGGGTCCGCCTTGTCGACGTTGTTGGTCGCCACGAAGAACAACACCCGGCGCTGCTCCCAAAGACGAGCGAGCTTCGGCAGCATGCTGGTCGTGAGGAACCGGCCGAACGGGTCGGAGTCGTCGCCGCGGCGCCCCCGGATCAGCTCGTCGACCTCATCGAAGAGCACGACGCAGCGATCCAGCTCCATCAGCTGCGTGAAGATCGACTCCGCGCGCGCCGGGACTTGGTCCAGGCCCTCGCTCACGAACGCCGACGCAGGAACCTCGACGAAGTCCCAGCCGATCGCCCCCGCAACGGCCTCGACGAGCGTCGTCTTGCCCGTGCCGGGAGGTCCGAAGAGGATTGCGGACCGGGCGTCGTCCTTGGGGATCAGCGGGCGATCGGGGTCGACTTCCGCCCGCTCGCTCGCCTGTGCCTGGATCGGGTGGACGAAGAGTCCCGCCAGCTCGCGGCCCACCGATAGACCGGCGCCGTCGGTCCATGTCCTGCCCCGCTCGCCAAGCGCCTCCTCCGCTTTCCTCCGGCTCGAGTAGCGGAACTTGCGCACGGCGAGCTCGTCGCGGGCGGCGTCCGCCGCCCAGTGGCCTACGAGCCGCCGCAGCGCCTGAAGATAGGAGAACACGGCAGCCGTCGCCCACGCCTCCGGCACACGCCGGTGAGGATGATGACCTGAGCACCACCCGACACCGCCGTCCTTGAGCTCGACCTTCGTCCGAGCGGCCAAGTCGCGCGCGCGGATCAAGTTGGGTAGATGTGGCCGCAGCAGCTCGCGCAGCTCACGCCCCTCCCTGTGCAGCAAAGCCGGCCGCAGCAGCTCGGCGAGCGTCTCGAAGCTGTAGCAATAGGCGTTGCCCGCGCGCGGGAAGTGGAACAGCGGCTCGTAGAGCGGCCAGCTCCCGTGGGCGGACTGCTGGGAGAAGAACGCGTCGAGAGCCGACGCGTAGAGCTCACGGTGCTCGCCGGCCACCGTGCCCGGAGCGTCGCGACGATGGCCCTCGGATGCGTTGACCCGGCCCTCGTAATCGGCGATCAGAGCCCAGGCGAGCTGCTGAGCGTCGACGCTCTGGGCCTCGCCGCGGATCAGAGCGGTCTGCGCCGAGAGCGTACGGCCGCACCACAGCAACGCGACGGTTCGCTTCTGCTCAATCTCACGCGGGAGCACACGGAGATGGATCTTCTTTGCCGAGCGGCGACGCTCGTACTCGTAGATCAGCCGCAACGCCCAGCAGGTATGGAAGGAGTTGGGCGGATAGCGCTGCTCGGAATGCTTGGCGACATCCTTCTTCGAGCTGGGCTTCCTGACCTTCTCGGCGATGCCCTGGGCCTCGGGCAGCTTCGGGTCCAGCTGGTCCCAGACGAACGTGACGTGGTTGCGTAACTTGGCCGCGAACGGCTCGAGCGCCTCGTCGCCGGCCTGAGCGAGCAGTATCGGCAATGTGCGAACGCGCGAGTAGACCTCAGCGGCGCCCTCGCTCTGCCACCTGACGCTACTCCGCTCGAGCGCGGCAACGGTGAAGCCGTCGACCGTGTCGGCCAGCGTCGACCGTGCCTCCTTGTATCCCTTCTGATGGTCGGGTACGTCGGCGAGAGACTCGAAGCAGGAGGCGGATGTGCTCAGGTGACGGACGGGCTCGTCGTCGACAGGCGCCTCGTCCAGCTTCAGCATGAACCAGGGCTGCCCCTCAGCCCTGAAGGCGCCCACGCTCGCTGCGTGCAGCAGTACGTCGTTGTTCAGCGCCTGACGCTGAGCGCGCAGCTCGTCCAGATCCATACGGGCCGTCCCCTCACGCGGCTAGGCGCGTGAGGCGCGCGAACCGCTCGGCATTGATGCGCTCCTTCTCGGATACAGCAAGCGCTAGATCGACATTCAGGATGTTCGCCATGTGCACCACATAGAGAGCTACGTCCGCCAGCTCTAGCGCCGGGTCCTCTCCCGGCACCTCGACCTGACCGTTGCGGGTTCGCCGAACTGCGCGTGAGAGCTCTCCGACCTCCTCCTGCAGCAGCAACAGCCCCTCCTGCGCCGACTCGTCCGACCAGCCGCGTAGAGCGGCCGCACGCGCGTAGTAGTCCTGCAACGAACGCAGGGCACGCGTCGGCGCGTCGGCAGCGGCCTGCTGGGGCGTGCACGCGTCGATCGCCTGCCGGGGACCCGCGACCACACGGACCTTGTTGGCCATCCCCGGCTCGACCGGGGTGCATGCCGCATAGACCGGAACTCCGAGCGCGTGCGCGTATCCCAACTCCATGGCGGCGCTGCGGCCGATGTAGCCAGCGGGCGCGTGCAGCCAGACGAAGTCCGCCGCCTGCATCGCGCGCAGGTGACGATCCTCGATGTCGGCGGGTGCGTCGTCGACCTCGTGGGCCGCGAAGACGAAGCCGTCGCGCTCGGCGACGAAGTCGAGATCGAGCGGCGAGATGATCTCGATCCCCGCAGCGATCAGCTCGTGATGTGCGCGACGCAATCCCTCGCTGTCCCGGCGGAAGCTGCCGCACAGCACGACGCTCAGCGCTTTCGAAGAGTCGCGTGCGGGAGTGGACGTGGGCACGATAGGATAAGTCATACGTAAAGTATGGATAACTTATACGACAGAGCGGATTACCTGCGCGAGGACGCCACTCGGATCGAGGTCGCGCAGGCCTGTCGCGGGCGCCGACTGACCAAGGTGCAGATCGCCAGGGCGCTTGGGCGCGACCCGGGCAGCATCAGCGCGATCCGCACGCTCGAGACCCACGGCGTGCTGGAGCCACAGGGCCGCGCACCGAGCGACGGGCGCAGCCGTGGCGGCAAGACCTGGAAGCTCAGCGAGGACTGGCATGCCGCGCTCGACGAGGCAACGCTCCGCCAGCTGCTCGGCGCCGTCAGCGAGGGAACGGACCTCGTCCTCATCCCCAACGCCCAGACGGCGCGCGCCTGCGACGTGATCGCGGGAGAGAACACGCCGGTCTCGTGGGGCATCCCGCTCCAGGGCGAGCAGATGGGACTGCTCCTGTGCCCGTCGTCCAGACCGGACGAGGGAGCCGCGCTGCAGCTCCTGGACGCGCTCGACCGCGGCGACGTTCGACCGCTCCGCCTGCACGTGCCACGCGTGCTCGCCCGCGACGAGCTTCGCGCATGGGCGCGCGGGATCGTCGGCGAGGCGGGCGGTCCAGCACTGCCCAGCCCGCGCTGAGCGTGGCCGCCGGAGCAGTCGAGGTCGAGCTGCCATTCGACGGTGACGCGCTGCTTGCCTATCTGTCGCTGCGCACGATCGCCGGCGTCGAGAAGGTGGCCGACGGCATCTACACTCGGGTGCTGGATCTCGGTGACGCCCCAGCGCTTGTCGAAGTCGATATCGCCGGCGCGACGACTAGCGGCGAGGCGCGGATCGCGACCGACGCGGACACCGAACGGCTGCCCGAGATCGGCCGGCTGGTCGAGCGGCTGATCGACGGATCGTGGAACCCGGCCGCCGCCATCGAGTCGCTCGGGTCGGATCCGGCGCTCGGCACGCTGGTCGAGAAGCGGCCCGGGCTGCGGATACCGGGAACCATGGCTCCATTCGAGATCGCGGTGCGCGCGATCGTCGGTCAGCAGATATCGGTAGCAGGCGCCACGACGCTGACGGCAAGGCTGGTCGAGCGATTCGGGACACCGCTAACGACCAACCACCCCGGGCTGACGCACCGCTTCCCCACGCCGATCGACCTCGCCCAGGCGCCACTCGAGGAAGTTGGACTGCCAGCCATTCGCTCCGGAGCCATCCGAGGGCTCGCGGAAGCGCTTGCGACAGGGAACCTTTCGCTCGCATATGGCGACGCCGCGAGCATGAACCGGCTGCAGGAGATCCGCGGCATCGGTCCCTGGACGGCCGCCTACGTCGGGCTGCGTGGCCTCGGGTTGCGCGACGCGATCCCCGTTAGCGACCTCGGGCTACGCCAGGCGCTGGGGCGTGACGGCCAAGCGCTGCCGGCGATCACGGTAGAAGACCGCGCCGAGGCTTGGCGTCCGCTCCGCGGCGTGGCCGCGGCGCACCTCTGGACCGCCCTGATCCTCGACTAGCACGGCGCAGTCAGCTCGGCTAGTGTCAACCTCGCAACGACGGTACGGGAGGGACCGCACGTGTCGAGACCCACGAGCCACGCGGCCGGTGCCGTGGGCCTCATATCGAGCCTGATCGTTGCTGTAACCGCGCTAGCGGGTTGCAGCGAGAAATCGGACGATCCGCTCGTACGTTCCTTCGGCACCGACGACGTGGCGAAGATCTGCGACCTCCGGCCGGGGTCGTGTGCGTCTGGCGTCGACGGCCGCGGGGAGAAGGCGGCCGTCATCGCGGCCGTGCACGAGTTGCAGCTCAGCTTCCTCGAAGGCGACGTCGATCGGCTCTGCTCCGCGATGACCCGCGCGGCCGACCGCTCCGCGGGCTCGTTCGCGCATGGGCAACCGAAGGACTGCGCCGCGAACGTGCGCCACGGCTTCCGGACGATCGAGCAGGGCGGTGGCTGGCGCAGCCTCGCCAATCCGCCGATCACAGGCGTGACCGTGCGCGGCGATCGCGCGACCGCGCGAGTCACCCATCCGCGCAGGAGGTGGCCGGCCGATGTCGAGCTGGTCCGGCAAGGCGGGCGTTGGAAGCTCGCCGCGCCGATCGGCCTGCCGGTCTCGTTGGTGAGGCGACGGGTGGTCGCGGCGCGGTCGCGGCGGTTCCCTCCCCCGCGCGGGCGCCCGCTCATGCCGCTCGACCGCGACGGGAGGCCGTGTCCGGCGCTCGGCGACGGCCGCGTCGAGCAACACACGAACCTGATCCTCCAGCCGGTGCCTGACAGCTGCCGCATCCGCGTCGAGGAGGGCCGCATGGACTTCGAGTTGCTGACCGGGTTCGGCGACTTCAGCTTCGCGAAGCGATGCGAGATCTCCGACTTCCAGGTGGTCGTGGGTCGCGGCGGGCGCACCTACATGGACTGGATGAACCTGACGGGTCCGGACGGAACCGGTTGCGGAGACGTGTACCGGTGCCCGGAACGGCCACGGGTGGGTACGTCGGCCCTGGGCAAGCTCGCGCCCTGGAAGGGTCGGCTGACCGCCGACGGACACGGCGGCTTCGTCCACACGATGGACGCTTGCGTAGGAACCTGTGTCGGCAACTTCACGGGCCGGCTGACGATGCACCTGCGGCGTCGCGGCGGGCGCTGGTGGCTCGAGGCCGATCACGCACGCGTCGGCACGAGCGGGTTCGAGTTCGACGGCAGGGTTCCCGTCGCGAACGAGCAACTGCGGATCCGAACTACCGCCGACTAACCGCTGGGTGGGTCGCCCCAGCCCTGCTCGAGGTCGCTGCTGTAGAGGCCGTGGCCGGTGATCAGCATCCGCACCGTACGGGCGAGGATGCGCAGGTCGAGCGCGAGCGAGCGGTTGTCGACGTACCAGACGTCGAGCTCGATCCGCTCCGGCCAGGAGAGAGAAGTGCGGCCGTTGACCTGGGCCCAGCCGGTGATGCCCGGCTTGACCTCGAGCCGGCGGCGCTGGTGCGGCGTGTAGCGGTCGACCTGGACCTGCACGGTCGGGCGCGGGCCGACGACGGCCAGCTCGCCGCGCACGACGTTGAGCAGGTTCGGCAGCTCGTCGAGCGAGAAGCGGCGCAGCGTGCGGCCGACGCGGGTGATCCTCGTGTCGCCGTCCTCGATGTAGAGCCCTGCGCCGCTGTGCTCGGCGCCGACGACCATCGTGCGCAGCTTGATCAGCTCGAACGGAACGCCGCCGCGACCGACGCGCCGCTGGCGATAGAAGACCGGTCCGCGCGAGCCGAGCTTGATCGCGAGCGCGCAGAGCGCCAACAGCGGGGCGGTCACGAGCAGCGCCAGGCCGGCGACGAGCAGGTCGAGCGGGCGGTTCACGCGGCTGGGCCCCCGTTGCGTGGAGAATGCGCGCTCACGGTGCGCATTCTCTACTTACACCAGTTCTTCATGACCCGCGACGGTACGGGCGGCACACGCTCGTACGAGTTCGCGCGCCGTCTGGTCGAAGCCGGTCACGAGGTGACGATGGTAACCGCGGGCGACGGCGGGGAGCGCGAGGTCGACGGCATCCGGGTCGTCGAGGCACGCGGCGGCTATGGCGACTACGTGCGTGCGACAGGCGTCGGCTACGGACGCCGGTTGCTTGCGTTCGTCCGCTTTGCGCTCGCGGCTACAGCGGCCGCGCTACGCGGCCCGCGACCCGACGTCGTCTTCGCAACCTCCCCGCCACTGACGATGGCGCTGCCGGCGATCGCCGCCGCGCGGCGCTGGCGGGCGCCGCTGGTCTTCGAGGTGCGCGACCTCTGGCCCGAGGCGCCGATCCAGATGGGCGCGCTGCGATCACCGGCGGCGCAGCGCTTCGCGCGCTGGCTGGAGCGGGCGGTCTACCGCTCGGCCGCGGAGATCGTCGCGCTTTCGCCGGGAATGCGCGACGGGATCGTCGCGACCGGCGTCGATCCCGAGCGGGTAGCGCTGATCCCCAACGCGTCCGACCTCGACCTTTTCTCACCGGATCTCGATCCCGGCGACCTGCGCGCACAGCTCGGCGTCGGCGCGGACGACTTCGTCTGCTCCTACTTCGGCACGATGGGCGAGGCGAACGACCTGACCCAGGTGGTCGAGGCCGCGGCGCTGTTGAAGGTGCCGGCCGCCGGGGCGGGCGCTTCGGCGGCCGGCACGTCCGACCGTAACGCCAATGAGCATGGCGTGCCGGTTACTTTCATTCTTCAAGGCGACGGCAAGCGCCGAGCGGCGCTCGCGGCCGAGGTGCGCCGCCGCGAGCTCGACAACGTCGTCTTCGCGCCGGCCGGTGACAAGCGCGCCGCCGCGCGGCTGGCGGCGGCATCCGACGCCTGCATGACGATCTTCAAGGACGTGCCGATCCTCGCGACCAACTCGCCGAACAAGCTGTTCGACACCTTCGCCGCGGGGCGCGCGGCGATCGTCAACACCGACGGCTGGCAGCGCACGCTGGTCGAGGAGCACGAGGCAGGGGTGTACGTCCGGCCGGGCGACGCCGCCGATCTCGCGGAGCAGGTGCTCGCGCTGCGCGACGACCCCGAGCGCGTCCGCCGCTACGGCGCCAACGCCCGTCGGCTCGCCGAGCGCGAGTTCGACCGCGACCTGCTCGCGGAGCGTCTACGCGAGGTGCTGGAGCGCGCGGCCGGGAGCTCGGCGTGAGCGACGTCGATCTCTCCTACTGCGTCGTCAACACGAACGGCCGCGAGTACCTGCTCGCCTGCCTGGCGGCGATCCAGCGGACCCACCCGGCCGGCGTCTCGCACGAGATCCTCGTGCTCGACAACTGCTCGGACGACGGGTCGGTCGCGGCGGTCGAGCAGAGCCCGTACGACGTCCGCGTGATCGCGCTCGACCGGCGCACCGGCAAGGCGGAGAACGACTCGACGCTGCTCGAGGCTGCGCGCGGCCGCTACGGCCTGCTGCTCAACGAGGACTCCGAGCTGCACGCCGGCGCGGCGGCGGCGCTGTTTGAGGCGCTCGAGCAGAACCCGCGCGCGGCGGCAGCCGGCGCCCAGCTGCTGTCGACCGAAGGCGAGCAGAAGGCCTGCGCCTGGCGGCTGCCGGGCATCGGCACGGCGCTCGCCGGCGTGCTGTTCCTGCACAAGCTTTTCACCACGCAGAGCCGCGGCAAGCGCACGCGCCGCGTCGGCTGGACGCAGTCGAGCGCGATGCTCGTCCGCCGCGAAGCGGCCGCCGAGGTCGGCTATCTCGATCCCGACTTCTTCGTCTACTCCGACGAGACCGACTTCTGCAAGCGACTGCATGACGCCGGTTGGGCGATCCTCTACGTACCGACCGCCCACGCCGTCCACCACGACCAGCTGACGACCGACCTGCGCCGCGCACGGCGCCGGATCGTCGAGTTCCACCGCAACCGCGACCTCTACATGCGCAAGCACCACAGCACCGCGACCCGTCTGGCAACCCGGCTGCTTGGCGTCGTCTTCTACCTCGAGCGGGCGCTGGCGGCAAGCGCGCTCCCGGGCCACGATCCGCGCCGCTTCCTGCTGCACGCCCGCCAAGAGCTGACCCCCGGTCGCGGCGAGGGGATCCGCGAGGCGGCCGAGGAGTACAACCGCCGGGCGCGAATCGCACCCTGACGATGGACCATCCCGACCTCGCCAACATCGCCTGTCTCGTAGCGGCCGCCGGCGTCGTGCTGCTGCTGGCCGGCCGCGGCCGCGCGATGGTCGTCGGCGGGTTGGCAGCGATCGGCCTCGGCGGCGCCGGGCTGATCGACTCCGCGTCGGGGATCGGCCGGCTTGACGCACTCGCCAGCGGGCCAGGCGTGGTGGCGGCCATGCTCGGCCTGGCCGTCTTGGGCGCCGCCGCCGCGCTGCTGGTGCGCAACCCCGCCTGGCTGCCACTGGCGATCCTCGTCGCGGCGCCGCTGCGTCCGCCGCTGACGCTCGAGGACGGCGGCGGCTTCCCGATCGCGCTCGCCGAGAACGGCGAGCTGGGTCGGCTGCTGCTGCTCTACTTCGTGCTCGCCGCCGGCGCGCTGGCGCTCGCCTGGCGCGCGTTCGCCGCGAGCGAGCAGGGAACGCTGCCGACCCGCGCGCTGCCGCGCTCGCTCGCCCTGCCCGCGGCGGCCCTGCTTGGCTTCGCCTGCGTCTCGCTGCTCTGGGCCGACTACCCGCGCGCGGGAGTGGAGGTGCTTGTCTTCTTCCTGCTGCCGTTCGCGGTGCTGCTCGGCACGCTGGCCCGGTCGCCGTTCCCGGACTGGATGCCACGCGCGCTGGCCACGGTGACGATCGCGATGGCGTCGCTGTTCGCAGTCATCGGGCTGTTCCAAGCCGCGACCCGCGAGCTGTTCTTCTTCGCGCCGAACCTCGCGCTGTCGAACGCCAACTCGAACTTCTTCCGCGTCACCTCGCTGTTCGGCGACCCGAGCCTCTACGGTCGTCACCTCGTCGTCGGGCTGGCGGTCGTGCTGGCGCTGATGGCGCTACGACGAATCGACTTGCGGCTGGCGACCGGGCTCGTCGTCCTGCTCTGGGCCGGGCTGTTCGTCTCGTACTCCCAGTCGAGCATGATCGCCCTGGTCGTCGTGACGCTGGTGATCGCCGCGCTGACCGGGACGCGGCGGGTCCGACTGGCCGTCGTGGGAACGTTCGCGCTGGTGGCGGTGCTGATGGTCGGCTATCTCGTCTCGATCCCGATCCGCGGCGACTCGTTCCGCAACGAGACCGCCGACCGCTCGCAGCGCGTCGAGGAGACGGTGCGGGTGATCGAGCGCCATCCCGTCGTCGGCGTCGCCGTCGGCGGCCAGCCCGACGCCAGCCGCCGGCTGTCCGAGCGCGACCGCCCGACGCCGAACTTCGTCTCGCACACGGCGCCGCTGACCGTCTTCGCCGAGCTCGGCGCGATCGGGGTCGCGCTACTCGTCTGGCTGCTCGTCGGCGCCGTGCGGATGCTGGCCGCGGTGCGCCGGCTCGAGCCCGGCGTGGGCCTGGCGCTGCTGGCGGTGCTGGTGGGGGTCTTCGTACAGTCGCTCTTCTACCCCGGCTTCCTGGAGGACCCGCTGACCTGGCTCGCGCTTGGCGTCGGCGCCGGCTACCTGACCTGGCCACGGCGGGATGACGGGACCGGGCGGGGTGAGGTCATCGTCGGCGACCACGACGAGCCCGCGGAGGCGACCGCTTGAAGGATGCACTCGGCCTCACGGGCAGGCTCTCCGCTGCCGGGTTCTGGGGGCTGCTCGCGGTCCTGCTCGGCCTGATCGCGATCAACCTGCCCGAGCTGGGCTCGGACCCGTGGCCGTTCGTACCGGGCACAGTCGACCCCCAGGGCCCGCTCGGCCCGCTCGTGCGCGCAGCAGGCGAGGAGTGGGACGTCGGCATCGCGCGCGCCGCCTGCTTCCTCGCCGGTCTCGCGCTCGCGCTGATCGCCGCCTGGGCGCTACGGCGGCCGGAGCGCGACTGGCCGGCGTGGACCGGTACCGCGCTCGCCGTCGGCGTCGCACTGGCGCTGCTGCTCCCCTCGACGCTGCTCCAGATCGGCCTGCGCGACGCGACCGAGCCGTGGTTCTTCACCAACGACTCGACCTTCCAGATCGACCTTGCCGGCGACCTCGTCCTGCACGGCGAGAACCCCTACGGCCACGACTACCGCTTCTCCGGCATGGAGCGCTTCTACAGCTTCGACGGCGAGGCCTCCGAGCGGATCCGCGAGCGCGAGGTCCCACTCGTCCACTACGCCTACTTCCCGGGCACCGCGATCAGCGCCGCCGGCTGGCAAGCGGTGGTGCCCGCGCCATTCGACGACTACCGCCTGTTCGTGCTGCTGGCGACGCTCGCCGGCTTCTTTGCCGTACTCGCCTTCCGTGGTCCGCTTGCTTGGCGGCTCGCGCTCGGCGCCGTGGTCGTCGCCAACCCAATCGCCGTCCGCTCGGCCTGGTTCGGCCAGAACGACGCCCCCGCGCTGACGCTGACAATCCTCGCCTTCGCGCTCGCCACCCGCAGCCGCTTCCGCTGGGCGGCGGTCGCACTCGCCGCCGCCGTCCTCTTCAAGCAGTTCGCCGTCGTGGCGATCCCCTTCCTCGCGTTGATGGCCGCGAAGCAGGGAGTGGACCGCCGCGAGCTGGCACGTGACGGCGCGATCTTCGCCGCGGTGATCGCCGTCGCTTGCCTGCCGTTCGTCCTCGCCGACCCGACCGCCTTCTGGGAGGACACCGTCGAGTTCGGAGCCGGCACCTACAAGATCGTCGGCTACGGCCTCTCCGCGATGCTCGTCCGCGCCGGCATCCTCGCCGACCGCGACGGCGCCTACCCGTTCGCCCTGATCGCCATCCTCACCTGGCTGCCGCTGACCGCCTACCTGCTCTACACCGTCAACCGTGTCCGCCAGCTCTGGCCCGCCGCCGCCGCCTTCGCGATCTCGATCCTCGTGCTCCTCTTCATCGGCCGCACCTTCAACAACTACTACCTCGTCTGGCCGCTCACCGGCGCCATCATCGCCGCCGCCGTCGCCGCCTGGGAACACGCACAGAGTCATCACACGGCATAGCAGAGTCGTTACACGGATCAAGCGTATA
This sequence comes from uncultured Solirubrobacterales bacterium, assembly GCA_965653255.1. Taxonomy (GTDB): domain Bacteria; phylum Actinomycetota; class Thermoleophilia; order Solirubrobacterales; family Thermoleophilaceae; genus JAAYBF01. The sequence continues at coordinate 12,239 of CBFGZN010000026.1, forward strand.
TGCTGTGTCGGCAGAGGCCGCGCACGATAGCCTCGGGGAGGTGCTGACGATGGCCTGGACAGACGAGCGGATGGACGACCTGGCGAACCACATTGACGCCGGGTTCGAGCGCGCCAACGAAGCCAACCGAACCCTCCGAACGGACATGGTGCAAGGGTTTGAGCGGGCCGCCGAGGCCGACCGCGTGCTCCGTGCCGACATGAACCGAGGGTTCGATCGGGTGGACGCTCGGTTCGAGCGCATGGAGGGCGACATCCATGCCCTGCGGACGCTGATGACCCGCGTCGCTATCGCGATGCTCGTCGGACTGCTCGGCGTGATCGCGACCCTGATGGGCGTGATCGCGACCGGCGCGCTCAGCGCCTAGGGTTTCGCTGGAACCGTGATCTGCTTCTGGGTCTGCTGGAAGCGCGCCCGCTGCTTCGCCCTCACCGGCTTGAGGCCATAGAGCATGCTGCGGCCGGTCAGGTAGACGCGGTCCTGGTCAGCGATGATCGGGGAGGCGTACTTGCCGGCGTTGTTGCGCCAGACCTGTTTGCCGGTCTTGGCGTTGAAGGCGGTGGTTGAATCAACGCCCTGCTTGACGTAGCGCTGGGCGGCTGAGCCGCAGGTGGCGCAGGTGGCGACATAGACGAGGCCGTCGAGGATTGCCGGCGGGGCGTGGACGGAGCTCGGCATCTCCTTCTGCCAGACGGTGTCGCCAGTCGCGGCGTCGAGCGCGTAGAACTTGCCGTCGTAGCTGCCGACGTAGACCTTCTTGTCGAAAACGGCGGCTGAGCCGTAGATGTAGGTGCCGAGCGGCTTAGCCCAGAGCAGATTGCCTGTCTTCGCGCCGTAGGCGTACATCGTGCCGTCGGTCGAGCCGATGTAGATCCGGCCGTAGGCGGCTACCGGCGCAGCGTAGAAGAACTCGGTCGCCTCGCTGGCGCTCCAGGCGAGCTTGCCGGAGCCAGCGTTGATCGCGTAGACCGTGCCGCTGTCGTTGGCGATGTAGATCCGTCCGTTGAGGTAGGCGGCCGAGTTGTTGACGCGGTCGCCGGTCGGATAGGCCCAGACCTTCTTGCCGGTCTTGGCGTTGATCGCGTAGACGTTGCCGTCCCAGGAGCCGACGTAGAGCTTGCCGTTGCGCAGCAGCGGCGACGACTCGATCGGCTGCGCGTTGAAGCGCCACTTCGGCCGGCCGGTGCGCGCGTTCATCGCAATCAGGAAGCCGGTCGGGTTGCCGGCGTCCTGCGGGCATGGGTTGCTGAGGTCGCCGACCCAGTCCATGTAGGACTGGTAGATCGTGTTGTTGGCGATCGTCGGCGCAGAAGCGGCGCAACGCTTGAAGTCCTTCCGCTTGAAGACGGGCTTGCCGGTCTTCCCGTTCAGCGCGAAGAAGAGGCCCTTCTGCTGGGCGATGTAGACGTTGCCGTAGGCGGCTGACGGCGGGTACTCGAGCGAGTCGCGCGCGTCGAGGCGCCAGATCCGCTTGTACGGCGGACGGTGCTTGTAGGGGCCGGCCTTGGTGCGCTGGAGGTCGTAGCCGAACGTCGGCCAGGGCTCCGCGATCTTCGGTGGCGGCTTTGGCTTCTCGGGCCCAGCGTCAGCGTCGAACTCGACCGTCGCCGAACCGCGCTTCTCCGGCGGGTCCTCGTCGCTCAGGTAGAGGTACGCACCGGCGCCGACCGCGATCAGGACGACGACGGCGCCGATGATCAGGAGGGGGCGCCTCATCGCGTCGCAGGATTGCAGACGCCGCGGAGCGAGGCGCGGGTCAGCGGCCGAGCAGCTGCCAGATCCGCTTGGTGATGCGCGGAACCTCGATGTCGAGCGCACGCTCGTCGAGCTGGCGCGTCCATTGCGGCGAACCGACGCGGATCACGGTGCCCTTGCCGAGCCGGTAGCCGACGAACGCCGGCTGGCCGGGATCGCGGCCGGCGGCGGATAGCAGGCGGGCGTCGTCGGGCAACGAGACGGAGCGGTCGATCAGGCTGAACTCGCCGAACAGGCTGTCGACGCTCGAGAACAGCCGCAGCCGATCCCGTTCGACCGACAGCGGCGCCGGCGGATCGACGCGCTCAGGGCGGACGCGCTCGCCGAACAGGTCGTCGGGCCGCGGCGGGCTGGGGAAGCGCAGCCGCTCGCCGGTCAGCGCGACGCTGCGGCGCAGCGACTCGCCGCCGAAGACCGCGACCGCCTTGCCCTGCTCGGTGACCTCGCCGTAGAGCCGGTCACGTAGCCGCCGCGGCAGCCAGATCGCGCTGCCGCCGACGGCGACCCCGGGCGCGTTGCCCAGCGCGGGGCCATCGCCGCGCGCGAGCGAGAGGTCGGTGGTCAGGTCATAGGCGAGCCGCGCGCGGTCGAGGAAGCTCAACAGCGGCTGACTCTGGCGAACCAGGGCGGTCGGAAGCCGCCCGCCGGCGAACGGACGCTCGGCCGGGATCGAGCCGCTGTCCTCGAGCGTGTCGGCGAAGCCGTCGAGGTCGGAGTCGAAGCGGTTGACGCCCTGCCAGGAGATCGCGGGCAGGACGACCAGCGGCCGCGGGCGGTCGGCCGGCACGCCCTTCGGCGGCAGGCCGGCGACGACGAGCGGCCAGCTCGCGCTGTAGGTGGGGCCGCCTCGCGCCCGGCGGCCACGGCGCGGGGCGGGCGCGCTGTCACCGGACTCGGCGGCCGCGCGGGCCGCACGCACGGCGGCCTTGCCGGTCAGCTTCCCCTGCGCGGTCGCCGGCGGCCGCTCGATCTCTCCGCGCGACCGCACGCTCACCACATAGACGCCGCTGCGCGCGGCGTCGGGCATCCGCACGCGCAGCGCACGGCCGTAGCGCGACCCCTGCTTCAGCGCCCGTCCCGAGCCCAGCCGCGTCAGCGCCCACTCGAACCGTCGTGAGCGTGGGCCGACGTCGAGCTTCGCCAGCGACCCAGCAGCAACGACACCCCCGGGCCCCTCAAGGGTGAGCCGTCGCACCGCGACGCCGGTGTGCGGGAGGGCCGTGCGCGGCGACGGCGTCCCGGGCGGTCCAAGCGCCTCGTTACCGGCCTTGTCGCGCACGCGAACCTGGAGGGCGTAGTCGCCGTCGACGGCGTAGTGGCCGCCGATCACGGTCCCGTTCCAGACGCCGCGCCGCCGCTCGTCGCCGCGGAAGCGGTCGACGATCCGCGGCGCGCCGTCGTCGGTGCGCCAGACGCGGAACTCGGGACCACGCGTGCTCGGGCCGCGGTAGCGGATCGTCACCGCGATCGGCTTGCCGTTCGACGGGTCGACGACACCTGGCTCGGCGGAGCGCAGCGCGACCCGTGGCGCAGTCGTGTCTACGACAATCTCCTTGAACGAGTCGAGCCGCCGCCCCTCCTTGCGCCGCACTACACGCATCCGGTAGACGCCGTCCGCGACGACATTGCCCTCGTCGTCGCGGCCGTTCCACCAGAAGCGCCAGCGCTTGTCGCCGGCGAGCTCGCGGTCGTCGGCCAGCTCGCGCACCTCGTTGCCGTCCATGTCGATGATCGAGAACGACACCTCGGCCGTCTCGGAGAGATCGAAGCCGACGCGCGCGCGGTCGCGGATCCCGTCGCCATTCGGCGAGAAGTAGATCGGCCCGACCGAGAAGCGCAGCACGACCGGCATCTCGGTCTTCAGCACTTGCGTGAGAACGAACGCGCCCGCCGTGACGAGCACGAGCGCGGCGAACACCACGCGGACCAGGCGGCTCGACTGCACGCCGCGGAACGCTATTCGAGCCGGCGCCGTCCTGCACGGTCCGGGGCACGGGCGCCCAGCGAACACCGTACGAGCGCCGCAGCGGCGAGAATGACCGGCGATGCGCATTCGGCTCGTCGACCCCCCGGCCTACACGCCGCCGTACGACCATGCGCTGGCCGGCGCCCTCACTCGCGCCGGCGCGAGCGTGGAGCTGTCGACCAGCCGTGCGACCTATGCCGCGCCGGAGGCGGACGGGTTCGCGGTACGCGAGGACTTCTACCGCCGGTCGATGGCGCGCGACCGCTCGACGCGGGTGCGACAGGCTTACAAGCTCACCGAGCATCTGCCCGACATGCTGCGTCACCGCCGCGAGGGCGGGCGCGGGGTCGACATCGTCCACTATCAGTGGCTGACGCTCGAGGCGCTCGACGCGGCGCTGCTCGCGCGCGGTGTGCCGCGCGTGTTCACCTCGCACAACGTGCTGCGCCGCGGTGCGGGCGTGCTGCGCGAGCAGGGAGCGCGGCGGATCGTGGCGGCGTGCGACGCGACGATCGTTCACACCAAGGCCGGCGCTGGGGAGATCGTCAAGCGCTACGGCGCCGACCCGGCGCGGGTGAGGACGATCCCCCATGGGGCTTTCGACTACCTGACCAGCCAGCCCGACGAGAAGCCGCTGCCGGGCGAGCTCGCGGACGTCGAGGGGCCCGTGATCCTCTGCTTTGGCGTGCTGCGCCCCTACAAGGGCGTCGACGTCCTGATCGAGGCCTTCGACGGGATCGAGGGCGCCGAGCTGTGGGTCGTCGGACGGCCCTGGATGGACGTCGAGCCGTTGCGCGCCGCCGCCGCTCGCGTCGGCGGGACGGTCCGCTTCGTCGACCGCTTCGTCGCCGAGGACGAGCTGCCCGCCTACTTCCGTCGCGCCGACGTCGTCGCGCTGCCCTACCGCGACATCGACCAGTCCGGCGTCCTCTACACCGCGCTGGCATTCGGCAAGGCGATCGTCGCCTCGGCGATCGGCGGCTTCAGCGAGGTCGCCGAGGATCACGGCGCGATCGTCCCGGTCCCACCCGGCGATCCCACCGCCCTCCGCACTGCCCTCGCCACCCTGGTCGCAGATCCTTCAGCCCGCGCCGCGCAAGAGGCACGCGCCGCCGTGGCCGCCGCGGGCCCCTACTCCTGGGACGAAGCGGCGCGCCTTACGCTTGCGCTCTACGAGGAGGTGGTAGGGCGATGATGTGCGTCTACATGGGCAAGCACAAGCGCTCGGTGGTCGGGGGACTGGAGCACCTGCTGGCGACGGGGTGGGATGTCGTGGCGGTCGTGGCGCCGCCAGTGGACGAGCGAGCGGCAGAAGCACAGCGGCTCGACCTAGCCGCGGAGCGGGCCGGACTGCCGCTGGTTTCCGACGAC
>CBFGZN010000027.1:0-16934 GCA_965653255.1 uncultured Solirubrobacterales bacterium
TCGGCGAGCGCGTCCATCAGCGTGTCCGTGGCGATGCCCTTCTCCTGGCCTAGCGCCCCGATCGCCTCGACGATCTCCTTGCTCATCTCAGTTGCCTCCAGTCCCCGTGTCGTCGTTTCGATCGCTTGCTGCGCCGGCGCCATCCACTAGGTGGCTGCGCGCGATCTCGGCGTACGGGATCGTCACTACTCCCGTTCCAGCGGCGACGGTCACCTCGTCATCGGAGGCGCCGACGAGCTCGCCGGTGAAGTTGCGGTGGCCGTCACGCGGTTCGCGGGTGCGCACGCGCGCCCGGCGGCCGAGGAAATGGCGAAAGTGGTCCGGCTTGACCAACGGACGCTCAGGACCAGGCGAGGAGACCTCGAGCCCGTAGTCGGAGAGCAGATCGGTCAGCTCGTGGGTAACGCGCTCGCAGAGGTCGAGCGTCACGCCATCCGGGTGATCGATCGTCAGACGCAGCTTGTCAGTGCCGATCTTCTCGCACGCAAGCAGCTCGACAAGCGGCATCGGGCCTGCCAGGCGGGCCTCGATATCGCTGTGGAGTTGGTCTGTGTTGGTCGGCATAAGGTCGAAAAAAAGGTGGGCTGCGAAGCCCACCTCCAGGCGCGACCGAGGTCGCGGTACGTCTGAAAGTCCAAGCAGCGGACCAGTATAGACGGGCTTCTCACACGGCAGGGGCGCCTGCGAGCACTAGCCCCTACTGTCCCGGATCATGCCCGCCGCAGTCGACGTCATCGACACCTACATCCAGGCCTTACCGGGCGAACGCAGGCGAATCGCGCACACCGAGTGGGGTCTGCTCCTCTGAGCAGGCGGGCGGTTGGCCGCTCGATGTCGGACTGCGGATCGCCGACGGCCTGCTGACCGTCAAGGCGCACGCGTTGACCGACCCCGAGCAGATCGACCCGTGGATGCTGCTCTGGTGGAACCGCTCGACGCGGATGGTCAGGTTCGGCGTGACCCAGGCGCACGAGGTGTGGGTTCACGCCGACTTGCCGGTCGCGGCCGTGGACGAGACCAGCCTCGACCGCCTACTCGGCTTGGTAGTTGAGGGCGCAGTCGCGGTGCGCGACTTTCAGCGCGCCCAGCGCGAGCCGGCGCCTGAGGGCGACGGCTGGCTTACGCCGCGTCGCTCAGACGATCCCTGAGGTTGCAGTAGTCGGCGCGGTCGGGCCGCATGCCCGCGGCAAGCATCGCGTGGCGCCTCGCCTCGCGTAGCCGGCCCGTCTTGACGAGCGCCTTGCCGAGGCAGAAGTGGGCGAAGTCGTTGACCGGCGCCCGCTCGACGACCGCCTCGAACTCTTCAGCGGCGGGCCCGAAGCGGCCCGAGCGGAAGTAGGCCCGGCCGAGCGCCTCGCGGATCGACGTCTTGTCGGGCTCGAGCTGGCGCGCCCGCTCGAGTGGGATCGCGGCCGCCGCAAAGTCACCGCGCTCGAGCAGGTCGCTGCCGCGCTTGTAGAGGTCGTATACGCGCTCGCCGCGCTCCTCCGGCGTCTCGCTCACGGGTTCACCTCGCTTGCCGTCTTCCTGAGCGACTCGACCTGATCGAGTATGGCGGACGCCACAACCGCCTTCGAGGCCCGCGGAACCGCCTGCTCCCCGGCTGCGGTGATCACCGTCACCTCGTTGTCGGCCGTGTCGAAGCCGATCCCCGGCTGGGAGACGTCGTTGAGCACCACGGCGTCGAGCTGCTTGCGCTCGAGCTTGCCCCGCGCATTGTCAAGCGCACCGGCGCCGTGCTCGGCCGCGAAGCCGACCAGGGTTTGCCCGGCGCGCCGCTCGGCGGCAAGACTCGCCAAGACGTCGACGGTCGGTTCGAGACGGACGGTCAGATCGTCGCGCTCGCCCTTCTTGATCTTGCCGTTAGTGGCATCCGCCGGCCGGAAGTCGGCTACGGCGGCGGCCATCAGCAGGACGTCGGCGGTCGCGAACGCGGCGCGCGTCGCCTGTTCGAGCTCGGCGGCCGTCGAGACCTCGACGAGCCGAACCCCGTCAGGCGCGGCGACTGCAAGGTTTGCCCCGACCAGCGTCACCTCTGCCCCGCGCCGCGCAGCCTCGGCGGCCAGCGCCACGCCCATCCGCCCGGACGAACGGTTGCCGACGTAGCGCACCGCGTCGATCGGCTCGCGCGTCCCTCCCGCGGTGACGAGTACACGCAAACCATGCAGCGCACCGCCCGCCGCGGTCTCAAGCGCCGCGACCGGATGCGCGGCGATGGCCGGCTGACCGTCGGGCGCCTCCGGCCCGTCCAGCACCGCCTCGATCGCCGCCAGGATGGCGGCGGGCTCGGCTAGGCGGCCTGTTCCCCACTCACCCTTCGATGCAAGCGATCCGGTCGTCGGATCGACGATTCGCGCACCGCGGGCGCGCAGCGTGTCGACGTTGGCGACGGTCGCGGGATTCGCCCACATCGACCCGTTCATCGCCGGCGCGAGGATCAGCGGCGCCGTACACGCAAGCGCAGCGCTTGTCAGCAGGTTGTCGGCCTGTCCGCTCGCGAGCTTGGCGAGTGTGTTGGCCGACGCCGGAGCGATCACATAGGCATCGCAGTTGCGCACCAGCTCGAGGTGCGAGATCGGGTCGTGGTCCGGAGCCGCGTCGCCTGGAAAGGCCCCCCGGGCAGGGTCGGAATCGAACTCGTCGACCAGCACCGGGGCGCCGGTCACGCCCTCGAACGTCGCTGCCCCGACGAACTGGAGGCTCGTGGGAGTCTGAACGACCCGCACAGCGTGCCCGGCCTTCGTTGCCAGCCGCACCAGCTCGACGGCCTTGTAGGCGGCGATCCCACCTGAGACTCCTATGAGCAAACGGGCCATGGGATCGCCCTTACGTCGGTACCGCGATTAGTCGCGATAGGTGTACTTGATCTTGCCTTGCGCGGTCTCCTCAAGCGCGATGCCGAGGTAGTTCTTCGAGCCAGTCTCGACCATCGGCGGCGGGTACTCGTCGAAAGTTCCCTCACCGAGGTTGTGGTAGTAGCTGTTGATCTGGCGGGCGCGCTTAGCGGCTACGAGGACGCACGCGTAGTGCGAGTCGACGTGCTCGAGCAGCGTGTCGAGGCGAGGGTTGATCAAGGTTCGTTCCTGACTTCGGGGACACACATGGTAGCGGCGAGGTCGATCAGCTCCTGTGCCGCCTGTTCGGCATCGGTGTTGACGATCCTGTGGCGGAACTCACCTTGGGCCGCCAACTCCTGCCGCGCGACCGCCAACCGCCGCTCGATCTGGGCGGCGCTCTCGGCGCCGCGCGCCAGCAGCCGTCGCTCCAGTTCGCCGAGGTCGTCGTTCGGCGGAGCGATGAACACCTGCTCGGCCTCGGGCATCGTGGCGCGGACTTGGCGTGCTCCTTGGAGGTCGATCTCGAGCACGATCAGCCGCGCGGGTCGTTGCAGCTCGCTGCGCAGCGTTCCGTAGTGGTTGCCGGCGTACTCGGCGTGCTCGACGAACTCGCCCTGTCGTACCCGCTGCTCGAACTCCGCTCCTGAGAGGAAGTGGTAGTCGCGACCGTTGACCTCTCCGTCGCGCGGCTCGCGGGTCGTCGCGGACACCGACAGCTCCGCGCCCGCGAAATCGCTCAGCAAGCGGCGGATCAGCGTGCCCTTGCCGACGCCGGAGGGACCAGTGATCACGAGAACCGGCGGGTTCACGACGGTTGTCGCGTTAGCGCCTGAGGTAGGAGACCAGCTCATTGCGCTGGCGCTCCGAGAGGCCGCCGATCGTCTTGCTCGGCGAGATGCGGCAGTGGGTGAGGATGCGATTCACCTTTACGCGACCGTACTTCGGCACGGCGAGCAGTAGGTCGAAGACCTTGGCTGTCGCCACGTAGTCGGGTGGATCCAGCAGCAGACCGTGGATCTGGCTGCGCCCGGCCTTCAGATCGCGCTTGAGACGCGCCCGCTTGGTGCGAATCTCGTTCGCCCGCTTGAGCGCGTCCATACGCTGCGTCAGCGAGCGCTCGGGCGTGATGCCAGCCTGCGCGCTTCGGGAGTCGCCGCCTGTCTGGGTTTGGGTTTTGGCAAGCGATTCGGGCGCGACCGGCATGGGCGGCGACTATACACACGGATCGCGGCCGTGGCGGTCCAAGAGGGCGTTTTTTGGGTGAATTCACCTTGACCTCAACTTGAGGTTTAGGAAGCTTGGCGTTGCTTGACCCTTTGCGCTGACTTTGCAGGCACTTTGTCGCCGTCCTAGAGAACGCCATGCGTCTGGGAGGGATGCAACTCCTGGAGGGGGATCGGTTCGTCCTCCCCAGCGAGCCGCGCGCGGATCGCGCGCTGTGCCGCGGAAGCGCCGCTCATCGTCGTGATGCAGGGAATGCCGCGCCCGACCGCCGCGCGCCGGATCTCGTAGCCGTCGGCGCGCGCGCCCGAGCCCGTCGGCGTGTTGATCACGAGGTCGACCTCGCCGGCCTCGATCCGCTCGACGACGTTCGGCGACCCCTCGGTGAGCTTCTTGATCCGCTCGACAGGTACGCCCATGCGACGGATCGCCTGTGCGGTGCCACCGGTCGCCAGCACCTCGAAGCCGAGGTCGTGCAGGGACGCGGCCAACTGGGTCGCCGACGACTTGTCGCCGTCGGTGACGCTGATGAAGACCGCCCCGCCGCTCGGCAGCTGAGCGCCGGCGGCGGCCTGCGCCTTGCCGAAGGCGGTCGGATAGTCGGCCGCGATCCCCATCACCTCGCCGGTGGACTTCATCTCGGGACCGAGACGAGCGTCGGCGAGCGGGAAGCGACCGAACGGCAGCACCGCCTCCTTGACCGCAACGTGCCCCGGGTGTGCCGGCAGCGGGAGCTCGATGTCTGCCAGCCGCTCGCCCAGCATCAGGCGGCAGGCGATCTTCGCCAGCGGCACGCCGATCGCCTTGGAGACGAACGGGACGGTCCGCGAGGCGCGCGGGTTGGCCTCGATGACGTACAGCTCGTCGTTGCCGAAGACCGCGAACTGGATGTTGATCAGTCCGACGACGCCGAGGCTAAGCGCGATCCGCCGCGTCGCGTCCTCGACCTGGGCGAGCATGTCCGGGCCGAGTGACATCGCCGGGATGACGCAGGCGGAGTCGCCAGAGTGGACGCCGGCCTCCTCGACGTGCTGCATGATCGCGCCGATCTCGGCGGTCTCGCCGTCGCAGAGTGCGTCGACGTCGACCTCGATCGCATCCTCCAGGAAGCGGTCGAGGAATATCTCCCGGGGGGGCTCCGCCCCCCCGGAGCCCCCCTCCCCGGCACCTGGCCGGTCGGAGGAGCCCTCGGCTCCAGCCTGCCCCGCCGGAGCGTGGCGCCGCAGGTAGTCGGCCAGTCCGTCGCGGGAGTAGCAGATCTCCATCGCCCGGCCGCCGAGCACATAGCTCGGCCGGACCAGCAGCGGGTAGCCGACCTCGTCGGCGGCGATCAGCGCCTCGTCTGGCGAGCTGGCCGTCGCGTAGGGCGGGCTCTTGAGCCCGAGCTCCTCGAGCAGCGCACCGAAGCTCGGCCGGTCCTCGGCGCGGTGGATCGACTCGACCGGCGTGCCGAGCAGCTTCACGCCGGCGTCGGTCAGACCTTGGGCGAGCTTCAGCGGTGTTTGACCGCCGAACTGGACGATCACGCCCTCCGGCTGCTCGACCTCGATCACGCCGAGCACGTCCTCGAGCGTCAGCGGCTCGAAGTAGAGCCGGTCGGAGGTGTCGTAGTCGGTCGAGACCGTCTCGGGGTTGCAGTTGACCATCACCGCGTCGCGGCCCGACTCGCGCACGGTCATCGCAGCGTGGACGCAGCAGTAGTCGAACTCGATCCCCTGGCCGATCCGGTTCGGACCGGAGCCTAGGATGACCACCGACGCGTTGTCGCCCCGGCGGACCTCGTGCCGCGGACCGTCCGGGCCAGGCCGCTCCCAGCCCGAGTAGTAATAGGGCGTCGCGGCCTCGAACTCGGCGGCGCAGGTGTCGACCGACTTGAACGTCCGAACGAGGCCGGCCTCGGGGTCCTCCCCGCGCGCGATCGCCGTCAGCTCGGCCATGTACCAGGGGTCGATCCGCGTGCGAGCGCACAGCTCCTCGTCCGCGACGCCGCGACGGACCGCCTCGAACAGCAGCTCGTAGCGGTCGTGGCCGGGGATCTCCAGCGCAGACAGCAACTCCTCGGTGTCTTCCGGAGGCGACGGTACGACGTCGATCTCGCGCGAGCGCATCGCCTTGACGAACGCCTGCTTGAAGGTCCGACCGATCGCCATCGCCTCGCCGACCGACTGCATGAAGGTCGACAGCTTGCCGTCGGCGCCGGGGAACTTCTCGAACGCGAAGCGCGGCCACTTGACGACCACGTAGTCGATCGTCGGCTCGAAGCTCGCTGGCGTGACCTTCGTGATGTCGTTGTCGATCTCGTCGAGCGCGTAGCCAACCGCAAGCCGAGCGGCGATCTTGGCGATCGGGAAGCCGGTCGCCTTCGACGCAAGCGCCGACGAGCGCGAGACGCGCGGATTCATCTCGATCACGACGATCTCGTCGGTCTCGGGATTGACGGCGAACTGGATGTTCGAGCCGCCGGTCTCGACACCGACCGCGCGGATCACGGCGATCGCCTGGTCGCGCAGTAGCTGGTACTGGCGGTCGGAGAGCGTCTGCTGCGGCGCGACGGTCACCGAGTCGCCGGTGTGGACGCCCATCGGGTCGATGTTCTCGATCGAGCAGACGATCACGACGTTGTCGTTGTGGTCGCGCATCACCTCGAGCTCGAACTCGCCCCAGCCGATCACCGACTCCTCGACCAGCACCTGCCCGATCGGGCTCGCCGCGAGCCCCTCGGAGACGATCTGATGGAACTCGGCCTCGCTGTAGGCGATGCCTCCCCCCTCGCCGCCCATCGTGAAGCCCGGGCGAATGATCGCCGAGCGGCCGTCCCAGTCCTCGCCCGAGCCGGCCTCCGGCAGGCCGATCTGCGGCAGCGCGGCGAGCGCGTCGGTCAACGCCGAGACCGCCGCCGAGCGTGCGGTGCGCAGCCCCGCCTTTGCCATCGTGTCCTTGAACAGGTCGCGGTCCTCGGCGCGCTGAATCGCCTCGTAGTCCGCACCGATCAGCTCGACGCCGTAGCGCTCGAGCGTGCCGTCGTCGGTCAGGTCGCGCGCCAGGTTGAGTGCGGTGCCGCCGCCGAGCGTCGGCAGCAGCGCGTCGGGGCGCTCGCGCTCGATCACGCGCGCCACTGACTCGGGCAGCAGCGGCTCGATGTAGGTCGCGGTCGCGAACTCCGGGTCGGTCATGATCGTCGCGGGGTTCGAGTTGACGAGCACGACCTCGTAGCCCTCCTCGAGCAGCACCTTGCAGGCCTGCGCGCCGGAGTAGTCGAACTCGGCCGCCTGGCCGATCACGATCGGGCCGGAGCCGATCACGAGGATCTTGTGGATGTCGGTCCGCTTCGGCACTAGACGGTCTCCACCATGCGCAGGAAGCGGTCGAAGATGTGCAGGCTGTCGTGCGGTCCCGGGCCCGCCTCCGGGTGGTACTGGACCGTCGCGCCGGGCACGTCGCGCAGGACCAGGCCCTCGACCGTGCGGTCGTAGAGGTTGATCTGCGATAGCTCGGCGGCGCCGAAGTCGGTCTCCCAGCGCACCGGCTCGTCGGTCTCGATCGTGTTCGCGCCATCCGGGCCGACGACCGCGAAGCCGTGGTTCTGGCTCGTGATGTCGATCCTCCCCGTCTCCAGGTCCTTGACCGGATGGTTAGCGCCGCGATGGCCGAACGGCAGCTTCGTCGTCTCCAGCCCGATCGCGCGGCAGAGCAGCTGGTGGCCGAGGCAGATGCCGAAGACCGGACGCTTTCCGATCAGCTCGCGCACCGTGTCGACGACGTAGCCGAGCGCGGCTGGGTCGCCGGGGCCGTTGGCGAGGAAGAAGGCGTCGGCGTCGCTGGCGAGCAGGTCGCCGGCCGAGGTAGTGCACGGGTGCAGCTCGAGCCGCGCGCCGCGCTCGCGCAGGTGGCGGACGATCGAGTCCTTGATGCCGGTGTCGATCGCCGCGATCGTCGGGCCGGCGACGTCGGTCAGCGGATCGAGCAGGACCGGCGCGCCAGGAGTGACCTCGCGCGCCAGGTCGGCGCCGGCCATCGAGGGCTCGGCATTGACACGCTCCATCGCCTCCGACTCGGGCAGATCGCCGGGGAAGACTCCCCCGCGCATCGCGCCGCGGTCGCGGATGTGACGGACCAGCGCGCGCGTGTCGACGCCGCAGATCGCCGGGACGCCGCAGTCGGCGAGCCAGGTCAGCCAGCCGCCCTCGGCGTGCGGGGCATCCTCGCGGTCGATCCCCTCGCGCATCACGACCGCGCGCGCATGGATCGAGTCCGACTCCATGTTCTCGGCGCTGACGCCGTAGTTGCCGATCAGCGGATAGGTGAAGACGATGATCTGCCCGCGATAGCTGGGATCGCTGACCGACTCCTGGTAGCCGGACATCGCGGTGTTGAAGACGACCTCGCCGGTGGCCGCGAGCGGCGCCCCGGCAGCTTCGCCGTCGAAGCGCGTCCCGTCCTCGAGCAGCACGTAGGCGCCGCTCATCGGACCGCCTCGATCGCGAACGAGCGCTCGCGGAACGCGACCGCGCCAGCGGCGATCGTCATCCGCACACGGCCGGTCAGTCGCCGGCCGCCGAACGCGCAGTTGGCCGAGCGGCTCTCGTAGCCGGCCTCGCCGACCTCCCAGACCGCGTCCAGGTCGACCAGGCAGACGTTCGCCGGCGCACCCTTCGTCAGCGTCGGGACGACGAGACCGAACGGCTCCATGCCGGCCGTCATCCGCTCGACGACGAGACCGAGATCGAGCACACCCGGCAGCACGAGATCGGTATGGATCGCCGCGAAGGCCGACTCGAGCCCGGTGACGCCCATCGGCGCCAACTCGAACGGCTCCTCCTTCTCCTCGCGCGAGTGCGGTGCGTGATCGGTCGCGATGCAGTCGAGCACACCGGCGCGCAGACCGTCGATCAGCGCCTGGCGGTCGTCCTCGGTGCGCAGCGGCGGGTTCATCTTGAAATGCGTGTCCAGCGAGCGGACCGCGTCGTCGGTCAACAGCAGGTGGTGCGGCGACGCCTCGGCCGTGACCTTCACGCCCGCGGCCTTGGCACGCTCGAGCACCTCGACCGTCCGCCGCGCGGAGACGTGCTGGACGTGGATCCGCCCGTCCTCGTAGCCGGCCAGCTCACAGTCGCGCGCGACCATCGTCGACTCCGAGACCGACGGGATGCCGGCCAGGCCGAGCACCGCCGATACCTCGCCCTCGTGCATCACGCCGCCCGCCGACAGCGTCGGGTCCTCCTCGTGCAGCGCCAGCACGCAGCCGCTGAGCTGCTGGTAGCGCAGCGCGTGGCGCATGATCCCGGCCGAGCGCACGGGCAGGCCGTCGTCGGTGAAGGCGGCCGCGCCGGCGTCCGCGAGCTCGGCCATCTCGGTCAGCCGCTCGCCCTGCATGCCGACCGTGATCGAGGCGGTGAACCCTGTCGGGATGCGCGCCTCGGCGCGCGCCCGCTCGCGCAGCGAACGCAGGATCGGCGCCGAGTCGACGACCGGATCGGTGTTGGGCATCGCGAGGATCGCGCAGTAGCCGCCTGCCGCCGCCGAGCGACTGCCGGTCTCGATGTCCTCCTCGTCCTCGCGACCTGGCGTGCGTAGGTGGACGTGGGGATCGACGAACGCCGGGAAGGCGTGCAGCCCCTCGGCCTCGACGATCTCGGCGCCTTCGGGTGCCTCCAAGGAACCCGGGGCGCCGATCTCGGCGATCTTGCCGTCGCGGATGAGCAGGTCGCCTGGCTGGTCGAGCCCGCTGCGCGGGTCGAGCAGCTGGGCGCCGCGGACCAGAACCGTCGCGTCGGGAACAGGTGCCCGATCGAGCCGCCCGGCCTCAGGGGCACGCGAAGTCGCGTTCAGCTTGCTCATGCCGGCTGGCGCTCCGTCGGCTCGTCGCTCGGCAGCCGCTGGCCGGCTGCCGGACCACCGCCCTGGCCGGCGGTGAGCAGCTCGTAGAGGACGGCCATCCGCACGACGACGCCAGACTCGACCTGCTCGGCGATCAGCGCTTGGGGCGAGTCGATCACCTCGGCGGATAGCTCGACGCCGCGGTTGACCGGGCCGGGATGCATCAGCAGCTGGCCGCTCCCGAGCCGGCGCCCGTTGATCTGGTAGCGCGCGGCGTACTCGCGCAGCGAGGGAACCAGCGTGCCCTTCATCCGCTCCTGCTGCATCCGCAGCGTGTAGATGACGTCGGCCTCGCCGACTTCGTCGAGCGTGTGACGGACCTCGCAGCCGAGTGCCTCGATCCCGTGCGGGATCAGCGTCGGTGGACCACAGACCGTGACCTTGCAACCCATCCGCGCAAATGCCAGGACCCCGGAGCGGGCGACGCGGCTGTGCAGCACGTCGCCGACGATCCAGACGCGCAGACCGTCGAGCGTCCCGGTGCGGCGGCGCAGTGTGTAGAGGTCGAGCAGCGCCTGGGTCGGGTGCTCGTGCTTGCCGTCACCCGCGTTGATCACCGACGCGCGCGTCCAGCGAGCGACCAGCGCCGCGGCGCCGACGTTGGGCGAGCGGATGACGATCGCCGCCGGGTCGTAGGCCGACAGCGTCTGGACGGTGTCCTTGAGCGACTCGCCCTTGTCGACCGACGACCCCTGCGCCTTGATCGAGACGAGGTCGGCCGAGAGCCGCTTGGCGGCCAGCTCGAACGACGAGCTGGTGCGCGTCGAAGACTCGTAGAAGAGGTTGACGACGGTGCGGCCGCGCAACGTCGGGACCTTTTTGATCTCGCGCCCGGAGACCTCGGCGAAGCTCTCGGCGCGGCGCAGGATGCGCTCGATGTCCTCGCGGGAGAGCCCGTCTATCGAAAGTAAATGCCGCTTCACGCCTCAGTCCTCCTGATCGTGATGTCGGAGCCGGACACGATCGTCACTTCGTCCTCGCCGTCGAGCTCCTCGACGCGGACGTTGACGCGCTCGCTGCGGGCGGTCGGCAGGTTCTTGCCGACATAGTCCGGGCGAATCGGCAACTCGCGATGACCGCGATCGGCGAGCACGGCGAGCTGGACGCGCCGCGGGCGGCCGTAGTCGAACAGCGCGTCGATCGCCGCGCGCACGGTACGACCGGTGAAAAGGACGTCGTCGACCAGGACGACGGTCGTCTGCTCGACCGGGAAGTCGACGTGTGAGGCGTGGACGACCGGCCCGGTCGGATCGTCGTCGCCGGGACCGCGCAGGCCGACGTCGTCGCGATAGAAGGAGATGTCGACGTCGCCGAGCGGCACGGGCTCACCGACCAGTTCGGCGACCTGATCGCGCAAGCGGGCCGCGAGCAACGCGCCACGGCGGTGGATGCCGACGATTGCGAGTGGATCGCCGCCGTTGCGCTCGACGATCTCGTGAGCGATGCGGACGATGGTCCGCCGCACGTCGTCGCGGTCGAGTACGACCTTCTGGCTCACTTCGATCTTGCCCCTTCCTGGCCTCACGGGACCGGGTTAAAGAGACTGCGCGGCGAATGTAGCAGGGTCAGCCGAGGTCTTCGCGCGGCGACCGCTGATGGACCGGCTCCCCGCGCTCCGGGAACGGAATCTCGACGCGGTCGAAGTCGCGCGGGACGATCGCCGGCTCGAACTCGGCGCGCGCCTCGTCGCGCAGCGGGCCAACCGGGTAGCGCGTAGAGACATGAGTCAGCGCCAGGAGCTCGACCTCCGCGTCGGCGGCGAGCATCGCCGCCTGACGCGCCGTCGAATGACCGGTCTCGCGGGCACGGTCGATGTCCTCGTGCATGAATGTCGCCTCGTGGACGAGCAAGTCGGCGCGGTGGGCGACGCCGCGCGTCATGTCGCAAGGCGTGGTGTCGCCCGAGCAGACGATCCGCCGGCCGCGGCGCGTCTCGCCCAGCACCTGCTCGGGTCGCACCTCGCCACTGCCGCCCTGCACCGCCTCACCGTTCTGCAGCCTGCCAAAATCGGGACCGGGAGCGACGCCGAGCTCGCGGGCGCGCGCCTCGTCGAAGCGCCCCGGCCGGTCGTCCTCGATCAGCGCGTAGCCAAATGCCGGCACCCGGTGGGCCACCGAGAAGGCCTCCATCACATAGCCGTCGCGGTCCAGTTGGTCGCCGGACTCGAGCTCGTCGAGCCGCACGTCGAACCCGGGCTTGCCGATCAGGGGCGCGAAGACCTTGAACAGCTGACGCAAGCCAGGCGGGCCGAAGACGTGCAGCGGCCGCTCCCGTCCCTGCAACCCAAAGGTCTTGAGCATTCCCGGCAGGCCGAGCACGTGATCGGCGTGGAAGTGCGTGACGAAGACGTCGTCGAGGTCGACCAGACCGACCGAGCGGATCAGCTGGCGCTGGGTCCCCTCGCCGCAGTCGATCAGCAGCCGCTCCCCCCCACGCCGGATCAGCGTCGAGGGCAGGCCGCGGCGCGCCGTAGGCGCCGAGCCGGCGGTGCCGAGGAAGACGACGTCGAGGTCCATCGAGGCGAGAGGCTATCCGCGCCTTCCGCGCCGCGGAGACGCGGTCAGGGTCTCCCATCGATGGCGCGGCCCAGGGCGCTTAGGTCTTCGGTCTCCCCGGATGGGTCGGCGCGGCTGTCGCGGGTTGGTCGACGGCGCGGCTTGCAACGGGGCCTTCGTCTCGCTGACGGCGGTAGGCATCCTCGAGCATGCGGCTGGCAACGTCGCGTCCTCCGAGGCCGAAGGCGAGCGCCATGCCTAGTGCCGCCGATCCAAGCAAGGCGGCATAGGTGATCGTGACAATGTCGGTGGCGATCTTGAGCTGGTTGAGGATCATGAAGATCGCGATCGCCATCACCAGCACAGGTAGCGCGGTGCCAGCGAGCCGAGCGGTTGGGGTGTTGCCCAGTAGCTGCGTCGACGAGCGTCCGAGCCATCCGGCTAGCGCACCGGCGATGACGAAGATGAGAATGGCGACAACGACATTAGGCAGGTAGCCAAAGACGTCGGCGAGGAAGTCGTTGAGCGCGGCGATGCCCAGCGACGCGATCGCTATCGATAGTGCCCCGAGCAGCACGAACCAGAACACGACTCGACCGATGGCGCGCGATGGTGAAGCGCCGGGGAGGATCCGGTCGACGTGCGCACCGCTCGGAGCAGATCGCAAGGCACGGTCGGTTCCGACCTTCTCCAGCACCGTGGCGACGACCTTCTCGAGCGCTTTGGCGACGAGGTAACCGATCAGGAGGATCAGCAGGAACCCGATCAGATTCGGGAGAAACGCGATCAGGTCGTCGATTCCCTGCTGAAGGCTCTCGCTTATGTCGACGGCTGCCACATGCATGGTGGTCCCTCCTGTCCTTGAGGCTCGGCGCCCTTACCGCTTAAGCAGGTCGCGCAGATGCCCCTTCTTCTTGCGCGCGGTGCCCTTGGCTTGGCGCGCCTGGCCTTTGGTCTTGCCCGCGGGGTTGCCGCGCAGAGAGGCGCCGGCCTCGCGGACGCGGCCCATCGCGCGGTCGAACGTGCCGCCGGACTTATCTCTTGCCTTGCTCTTCATCGCTGTCTCCTTTCCTCGCGGGCAGACGCTCGTCTTCTCTGACCTGTGCGGCGGCGTGCCAGCGGACGTTGACGTCGCGATAGTCCTCGCCGGGTTCGACTTCGTCGGGGAGGTTGCGGCGCTCACTGCCTGATGTGGTCTCGATCTCCTCGTGGCGGTCTGGCTCCACGATCTCGCCGTGGACCTCGACGTCTGTCTTGGGCTGCTCGTGAAAGCGCAGCCGCTTCGCCTTCACGCTCGCGCCGACCTCGACGTCGGGGTGGTCGATGCGGTCGGGGTTGCCCTTTCGCCCCATGTCTTCAGGCCTCCTGGGCGTGGCGGACGTCGCGGATGGTGATCCGGCCGTCGGGCCCGGTCCCGTCAACGTCCTCTATGTCGACGTCAAGCTTGTCGGCCTCGCGCATCGCGGCCTCGGTCGCGTTGTAGTCGTCGGCTTGGCGTTGCTTGCGCCGCTCGCCGGCCTCGAGCGCCTTGCGAGTGGCGGCAAGACCAAGCTCGCGGGCCTCGTCGGCCGCGGCGGCCTTGATCTGCTGACCGACGATCTTGGCCGCGAGCATCGCGATGTCCTTGGCGCTGCCACCACCCCCGCCACCCTGTTGCAGGGCGCCGCCCACGACGCCTTCGAGCTCGCCGAGCGTCTCGTCGAGTTGGCCGACGGCTTGGCCGGCCCCCTGGCCAATGTCACCTACAGCCTGGCCTGCGCCGCCGCCGATATCACCGACGGCTTGGCCGGCTCCCTGGCCCACATCGCCGACGGCCTGACCGGCTCCTTCGCCTATGTCTCCTACCGCTTGGCCAGCACCTGAGCCCACGTCCTCGACCGCACCCGCAGCACCCTCCCCGACATCCTCGACCGCCTCCCCGGTCTGGCTTAAGGCGTGCCCACCACCGCTTCCGACATGCTCGACGGTACGTCCGAGGCTTTTGACGAGCTCGGGATTGCGGTCGAGGGTCGTGAGGACGCGGTCGACGATCGCGGTGACGTGGTCGAGGCGCACCTTCAGCAGCGCCTGGGCCTCGACTCCCTTGATGTCGATCCGCAGCTGGCCTAGATGAACGTCGACTCCGGCGTTGAGGCGGACGAGGTCGAGCACCTTGGTCTGCAGTGCGACATGGGCGTCGAGGTCGTCGACCTCGAGGTGGATCGAGTCGACCTTGACGACCGGGATATCGAGCAGGACATCAGGATCGCCGCGCGGGTCCTCGTCCTGGCCAGTGGCGTAGGCCTGGTACTCACGCTCGGCCTGGGTACCCTCGCCGCCGACGTTCTGCGCGAAGCGGTACTTCTCGGTCTTCTCCGATGCTCGGCGGCCGTTGCCCTGTCCGCTGGTGCGACGGCGCGACTTAGTCTTCTGCTGGGCTGCCATCAGCGGCTTCCTCCACCCTGTTGCTTGCCTCCCCCTTGGCCCTGCGCGAGCCCTTCGCTCAGCTGGCGTGCACCCTGGCCGACGCCGGCGACGCCCTGCCCGGCCCCTTGCCCGATCTGCGAAACGCCCTGCCCCGCGCCTTGGCCGACGCCCGCGAGTCCTTGTTGGGCGCCCTGGCCGACCTGGCCGACGGCTTGGCCGGCGCCCTGTCCGACGTCCTGGACAGCGCCCTTTGCGCCCTCGCCGACGTTCTCGACCGCCTCACCGGTCTGGCCGATGAGCTGCCCGGCTCCCTCGCCGACGTCCTCGACCGCCTGGCCGATGCTCTCGAGCAGCTCAGGGTTGCGGTCGAGAGTCGTGAGGACGCGCTGGAGGATTCGGCTGACGTTGTCGAGCCGGGCCTTGAGCAGCGCTTGGGCCTCGACACCCTCGATCTTCAGCTCGACCTTGCCGAGACCGATGTCGGCGCCGATGTTGACCTCGACGAGATCCTTGACCTCCGCGTGGACCGCGACCTGCGCGCGCAGGTCTTCGACCTCGATGTCGATCTCGTCGACCTTGACGACGGGTATGTCGAGCAGGACATCTGGACCTGCCGGGATCTCGTCGGGGTCGACGATCGAGTAGTCGGGGTAGTCGTCTCGCGAGCGGCTGCGGCGCGACGACCGGCCGTTGCGGCTACCGGTGTTCTTCGAGCGAGTTTGCTTGCGTTGTTGGGCCATGAGAATCGTCGCCTACCCAACGGAAAACCGGGCAAACGCGTTTCTAAACCGACTGCCTCAAATGAGGTCTCACATCCGATATCGGTCGGGCCAGTCAGCGTCTGAGTCGTTGCTCCAACGCCGTCGCCGCGCCTTCGATGTCAATGGCACGGACCCGGCGATAGGCCGTTCGCGCGGCTACGCCTAGGCCGACGCCGACTGCGACGGCGCCGGCCGTGCGCAGTCCGCGACCACGCGAGTCGCCCCCGTGATCGTCGTCTGCGCCGTGCAAGAACGAGTCGACCGCGGCCGTCGCGAGGCGCTCGATGTCGATCGACATGTCGAGGCCGCCCCCTAGCCCGGCTCGCTGCGCAGGAGGCGATAGGTGATGACGGCAACCGTTATGCCGGCAGCGACCGCGGCCGCGAGCGCCCGCGGCGAGGAAGGACGCTCCCCGCTCAGTCGGTCAGCGGCAACCTTCTGGATGAAGTCGCTCATCCATGCTCCTATCGCGACTTGGCCTTTGATCTGCCGCGGGATTTCGAGCGACCGCTCGACTTGGAAGAACTGCTGGAGCCAGACGACCCGCTGGATCGAGACGCCCCGCCGCGCGAGCGGCTAGCGCTCGCCTCGGCCGGCGTCTTGGCGCGCGACCTGGCGCCTTGCCGGCTCGATCGCGCGCGGGCGCCGTGGCGCTCGGTCTTGTCGCGGCTGCTCCGCTTGGTCGTCGACGCCCCGGAGCTCCGGCTCGCTGGGCGCGAGGCCGAGGCGGCCGCCGCCCTCGGCTCGTGTGAGTGCTCGCGGTCGTGGATGTCGTCGACCTCGGCGTAGTCGCGGTCGCGGTCGTAGTCCTTCGGGTGCTCCTCGGCGACCTCGCCGTCGTGGATGGAACCCCGCCACGCGCCGGTCTCGACCTCCTGCATCTCGATGAACGCCTTGAAACGAGCCAGGTCGCCGCGTACCGCCCGCTTGACGTGGCGCATGCCGCGCGCCGCCTTCTCGATCAGCGAGCCAGGCTCGACGTCGAGCGACACCTGCACCCGGGTGAGCCGCGGCGCGAGCTCGTGGAAAGTCACAACACCCGTGTGGGTCACACCTTGGGAGACGTTCCACTGGATGCGCTCGTCAGGGCGCTGCTCGACGATCTCGGCTACGAACTCCTTGGACATCCCCCAGATCTTGGTCTTGAACGACACGGTGCAGTCGTCCTCCTGAGTCGCCTGGTCGAGGCGGTGCATGAACTGCGGCCACTCCTCGAACTGGGTCCACTGGTTGTAGGCAACCTCGAGCGGGACCGCGATGTCGACGGCCTGCTGGATCGGCATCCGCCGCCCCTTGCCGACACCCGGCGTCCCCTTCTTCTGCTTCGAGCCGCCATC
>CBFGZN010000028.1:0-16594 GCA_965653255.1 uncultured Solirubrobacterales bacterium
GCGCACGCCGCTGACCCGGCTGAAGCTGGAGCTGGCCCTGGCCGAGCCGTCGGCCTCCGGCGAGGCGATGAAGCGCGACCTCTCCGAGATGGAGCACATGGTCGACGAATACCTCGCCTTCGCCCGCGGCCAGGGCATCGAAGAACCCGCCGGCGGTGGCGTCGATGGTCGCGCGCGAGCTCGGCGACGGCGCGGGCGTCGAGCTGGCCGAGGCGTGCCGCCACGCGAGCGCGGGCAACCCGTTCCTGCTCGGCGAGACGCTGCGCGGGCTCGCCGCCGCCGATCTGGATGCCGTCGCTCGCACGGGAACGCTCGTCGACGACCTCGCGGCGGCCGGTGCGGCACGCTCGATCCTTCTGCGGCTCGGCACGCTCGGCGACGACGCCCTCGCCGCCGCGCGGGCGGTGGCCGTGCTCGAGCCGAACGCGGGAGCGCCCGCCGTCGCCGCGCTGGCCGGGCTCGACGCCGCGGCCGTCCTGGACGCGACCGACCGGCTGGTCGCCGCGCGCCTGCTCGCCGACGCGACGCCGCTCGCGTTCGTCCACCCGCTCGTCCGCGCCGCCGTCTACGAGGACCTGTCGCAGCCCCGGCGGGCGGCGCTGCACGCTCGCGCGGCACGGCTGCTGAGCGAGGGCGGCGCAGCGCGCGACGCGGTCGCCGGGCATCTGCTGCGCAGCGAGCCGGCCGGCGATCCCTGGGCGGCGGCGGAGCTGCGCGCCGCCGCCGCGGCGGCGCTCGGCCGTGGCGCCCCCGGGAGCGCGGTCAGCTACTTGCGTCGCGCGCTCGCCGAGCCGCCGCCGGAGAGCGAGCGCGACGGACTCACGCTCGAGCTCGGCCGTGCTCAGCTGCGCGCGGACGACGTGGACGGCATCGCGACGCTGACGGAGCTCCGATCGCGGTCGAGCCGGCACGCGGCCGACGTTCAGCTGACCGCCGACCTCGCCGCGTCGCTCGTCGTGCGCGGGCGGACACGCGAGGCCGTGCCGATCCTCGAGCGGGCGCTGGCCGGCGCCGACCGTGCCGCACCCGACGGCTGGTTCCTGCGCGCGACGCTGCTGCTGCTGCCCGCCTACGGCTTCGAGGGCCTACCGCCGAACGTGTCGCCCGAGCCCGGCGAGCGGATCGACCGCGCGACGTTGCCGGGCTGGATGCTGCTCGAGATCTGGGCCTTCCTCGTCGCCTGCGGCGCCGGCGATCTCGGCGACGCGTCCGCCCTCGCCGGCGATCTGGCCAGCGACCCGGATAGCGCGGTGGCCAATGCCCACGCCGGCTATCCGCCGCTGATGCTGTGCGTCACGCTCGCGTTGACGGGTTCTGTCGCCGAGGCCGAGGCGCTCTTCGAGCGGTCGATCGAGGCGACTCGCGGTCGCGGGGTCCTCAGCGGGGTGGCGGCCGGCCTCGGTTGCCGCGCGCTGAGTCGCCTCGCCGACGGCGAGCTGCGCGGGGCGGAGGTCGACGCGCGCACCGCGCTCGCCATCGTCGCGGGCACGGGCCACGTGCTCGAGGCTAACTACCTCACGACGCTCGTTCGCGTGCTGACCGCCCGCGGCGAGCTGGCGGAGGCGGAGGCCATGCTGGCCGGCTCCGCGCGCGCCGAGCAGCCACCGACCGGCATGCCCGGCGCGATGCTGCTCTGCGCCCGCGGCGAGCTTCGCCTGACCGGCGGGCGTCCCGCCGCGGCGCGCGACGACTTCCTCGCCGCCGCCAGCAGGCTCGAGTGGCTCCCACACGCCGGCACCGAGCTGTTCGCGTGGCGCGTCGGCCTCGCGCGCGCCGAGGCCGCGCTCGGCGAGCGCGAGCGTCCGGCGACCCTCGTCGACGAGGCTGTCGCCGCCGCGCAGGCGACCGCGAATCCCCGCGCGCTCGGCGCGGCGTTGCGCGCCCGCGGGCAGCTGATGGCGAACGACGGCGTCGAGTCGCTGCGCGAGGCCGTCACCGTGCTGGCCGGGACCGGCGCGCACCTGGAGCGCGCCCACGCGCTCGTCGACCTCGGCGCCGCTCTGCGGCGGGGCAACAGCCGCCGCGCCGCCCGCGAGCCGCTGCGCGAGGGGCTCGACCTCGCGCACCGCTGCGGCGCCGCGCCGCTCGAGCAGCGCGCCCGCACCGAGCTCGCCGCCACCGGCGCTCGCCCGCGCGGCGCGCTGCTCAGCGGTGTCGAGTCGTTGACTCCGAGCGAGCTGCGCGTCGCTCGCCTCGCCGCGGACGGCCTCACGAACCGCGAGATCGCCCAGCAGCTGTTCGTCACCGCCAAGACCGTCGAGACCCACCTCCGCCACGCCTTCCAGAAGCTCGACGTCGCGAAGCGGACCGAGCTGGCGCCGAAGCTCTAGTAGGGCGGGAAGTCGGCGTACCAGTCGCCGAGCGAGCGGAAGGCGCTCCAGAAGGCGCGCTTGGCGCGCTCGTCGTCGAGCGAGGCGTCGATGTCGGGCACGTAGAGGGCGTCGCAGCTCGCGGTCAGCTTCTGGATCTTGCCGGGAGTGGTGGAGACCTCGGCGGCGAGCGGCACCTGGAGGGCGTTCAGTTCCTCGCACGCCTCCTCGCCCATCACGACGACGATCCGCGGCTGGACGACGGCGAGCTCGTCGAGCACGCGTGCCTTGCACTCCGGCGCCGCGAGGTCGGTGTCGTGGACCGGGCACTTGACGACGACGGTGCCGTAGACGGCGAGCGGGTCGATGCCGAGCCGCTTGAAGCTCTTCATCAGTGCGCTGCCCGAGCGGCCGTAGAAGGCGACGCCCTCCTCGATCTCCGAGGGCCGCGGGGCGAACTTGAGCATGAAGACGTCCGCCTGCGGGTGGCCCGAGCCGAGCACCGGCATCAGGTTGCCGCGCGGGCAGTAGTCGCAGTCCTGGATCTCGTGGGTCAGCTGGTTGAGCTCGCGGATAGCGCGCTCGAGGTACTTCTCACGGATCTCGTCGTCGGTCGCCGGCACGACCGAGGGATTAGACGGAGGGCCGCTCTGTCCTCTTGGCTGCATGATGGTTCTCAGCGCGGGTCGCGCCGGCGCCCGGCTTGGCGGTCCGGCGGCGGGCGGCCTCGGGGGTCGCGCGGGTCTGGATGAACTTCAGCGCCTGGACGTAGAGCAGCGACTGCTTCTTGCGCACGATGTCGGCGTCGCGCAGCGACTCGAGGAACTCCTCGGGGCCGTCGAAGTCGCGCATCCTGATCTTCACCGAGCCCAGTCCGGCCGCGACATGGCTGTCCGATCCGGCGCCCGCGACGATGCGGTACTTCTCGGCGAAGCGCGCCGCCTCCTCGTTGAAGGTCGAGAACGCGACACGCGGGTTGAAGACCTCGATCGCGTCGACGTCCTCGACGACGGCGAGCAGGTTCTCGTAGTCGGGCACGGAGTGCATCCGGTCGAACGGATGCGGTACGTAGACGAGGCCGCCCTGCGCACGGATCGCGGCGATCGTCTCCTGCAGCGTCAGCCCCTTCGGGATCTTCTCCTCGATGAAGAGGCCGATCACCTCGCCCTGGTCGGCGGTCTTGACCTCCTCGGCGACGATCACCTCGATCCCGCCGATCTCCTTGGCGAGCTCGCGCGCCTCATGTGCGCCCGAGACCTCGTTGTGGTCGGTGATCGCGATTTTGTCGAGTCCGGCCGCCTTCGCCGCCTCGAGCAGCGTCGCCGCGGGTGTCGCGCAGTCGCTCGAGTGGTCGGTGTGCATGTGCAGGTCGACGTGGACAAAGTCGCGCTCGGCGAGCCGCTTGCGCACGTTCGGCTTGCCGACCGGATCGTGGCGGCGCGCCGCGGCGGTCGCGTAGAGCGCTTCGAACTCGTCGACGGCGCGTCCCCACGACAGCCGCTCGCGTGCGCGCTCGACGCGTCCCGCGAACTGCGCGAGCAGGTCCGGCTCCAAGACCAGCCGCTCGAGCTGCGCGCCCAGCGCGATCGCGTCGCGCGGGTCGAACAGCAGCCCGCGCTCGCCGTCGTCGAGCAGCTCCGCATACTGCGGCAGGTTCGAGACGACGGGAACCGTTCCGGCGCCGAGCGCGCGCAGCACGAGCTGCGACGAGGGCGCGACGCCCGTCGAGGCCGCCACGAGGATGTCGGCGCGCGCGAGATGCTCTGCCTCGCTCCCATCCGCCGGCCCGGCAAGCCGGACGCGGTCGCGCAGCCGGCGTGGCAGTTGCAGTGGCGACGCCACGGCGGCCGGGTCGCGCAGCCAGATCGTCGCCGTCCAGTCAGCCTCCTCCGGCAGCTTGCGCAGCGCGCGCAGCAGGACGCGCAGCGCGCCGCGATCCTCGTCGGCCGAGTAGAGGATCTCGGTCGGGCCGCCGGACCGCGCGGCCTCGATCAGATCGGCCCCGGGCGGCACCACCGTGTACTGGCCTGGGAAGAAGCGGTCTACGAGGTCGCGCGTAGCCACCGACGTCGCCGTCCGCGCGTCGAGCCGCCCGAACAGCAGCTGCACGACGCGGCGCGCGACCTGCGTCGAGAGGAACCGCTCGGTGGTGCCGTGGAAGGTCCCGACGTTCAGTGTCCGCGAATGGCGCAAGGCCGCCGACGCGGCGCTCGGCGCGAATGGCTCGTGGACGTGGACGAAGTCGAGCTCGGCGTGCTCGAGCAGGTCCTCGAGTGTGCGCGAGACGTCGATCGGCAACGCCACCGCGCGACCGCGCCGGAACGGCAGGCTCTGTCCGACCGCCAGCACGTCGCCGTCGAACAGCGCGTCCTGGTCGCCGGCGACGATCCGCTTGACCCGTGCGCGTCCCTCGCGCACCAGCTTGCGCGAGTCCGCCGGCGCGACGATCACGACGCGGTGGCCGCGCTCACGCAGCTCCGTCGCGACGTGCTCGACGTAGCGGTTGACGTCATGCCCCTGCTCCCAGGGATACGGCGTCACCTGCGCGATCGAGAACGACTCACCCACGTCGTCGGAGGATAGGTGCAGAACGTGAACGGGGCAGCCCTAAGGCTGCCCCGTTCGTACTGCTCAGATGCTCTACGGCTACGACTGAGCCGGCTCGCTGCTGACCGGAACGTCGCCCGGCAGCTTCGGAGCGCCGCCGTTCTCGGCGATGAACGTCTCCGTGTTCTCACGGGCGACCGAGTCTGGCACCTGGACCGGAGGCGACTTCATCAGGTAGGACGACGGCGCCTCGAGCGGTCCGCCGATCCCCTTGTTGAGCGCCAGCTTGCAGCAGCGCGTCGCGTCGATCACGATGCCCGCCGAGTTCGGCGAGTCCCAGACCTCGAGCTTCAGCTCGACGTTGAGCGGCACGTCGCCGAAGGCCTGGCCCTCGACGCGGATGTGCGCCCACTTGCGGTCGGTCAGCCACGGCACGTAGTCCGACGGGCCGATGTAGACGTCGTTGGCCGGCAGCTCGTGGTCCATGATCGACGTGACCGCGTTGGTCTTCGAGATCTTCTTGGACTCCAGCCGCTCGCGCTCGAGCATGTTGTAGAAGTCCATGTTGCCGCCGACGTTGAGCTGCGACGTGCGCATCATCTTCACGCCACGGTCGCCGAACAGGCGGGCGAGCTGACGGTGGACGATCGTCGCGCCGACCTGCGACTTGATGTCGTCGCCGACGATCGGCAGGCCCTTCTCGCGGAAGCGGTTGCCCCAGTACTCCTCGCGAGCGATGAAGACGGGGATGCAGTTGACGAAGCCGCAGCCGGCCGCGAGCACCTGCTCGACGTACCACTTGGTCGCGTCCTCGGAGCCGACCGGCAGGTAGGAGACGACGACGTCGGTCTTCGTGTCCTTGAGGATCTGGACGATGTCGGCGGTCTCGCCGGGCGCCTTGGTGATCTTCTCCTTGAGGTACTTGCCGAGACCGTCGTGGGTCATTCCGCGGTAGACCGGCACGTCGAGGTTCGGCACGTCGGCGAACTTGATCGTGTTGTTCTGGCCCGACCAGATCGCCTCGGAGAGGTCCTTGCCGACCTTGTCGGCGTCGATGTCGAAGGCGGCCGTGAACTCGATGTCACGGATGTGGTAGCCGCCGAGATCGACGTGCATCAGGCCGGGGACGTCTTGGTTCGGGTCGGCGTCCTTGTAGTACTCGACGCCCTGCACGAAGGCGGACGCGCAGTTGCCGACGCCGACGATCGCGACGCGCACCTTCTCTGATTGGTAGCGCGAAGCGCCGTTGGTTGAAGCGTTGTCGCTCACTGAGCCTCCGTAAGGGTCTGAGGAAGAAGAAGGGAGGGGCGGCCCTGGTCGAGGGCCGGCGCACAGGGGATACCAACCCCGGCGCGGGGTTTGCGTTACATCGAGCCTAGCGCTCGGCGGACGTGGAAGATTCTCTGGAAGGTCGTGATGACGGTCAATGCGGCGAGCAGATAGATCGCCGGGGCGAGCAGCTCGAAGTCGCCGAGTCCGGCGCCCTTGGCGAACAGCAGGCCGGCCGAGATGATCACGACACGCACCGCGCGCGTCGCCAGGCCGACCTTGCACTCGACGCCGAGCGCCTCGGCACGGGCCCGCGTGTAGCTGACCATCAGCGAGAACAGGACCGCGATCACGACCGCCGCGACCGCGAGATCGTCGCCCTCAGCGGCGAAGTAGGCGGCGACGGCGGCGAGCACGATCCCCTCCTCGACGCGGTCGAGCGTCGAGTCGAGGAAGGCGCCGAACGGGGTGCCCTTGCCCGACATCCGCGAGTAGCGGCCGTCGAGCGTGTCCATCACCGAGCCGAGGATGAAGGCGATCCCCGCGAGGAAGAACAGCCGCTGAGTGACCAGCGCGGCCGCGATCAGATTGCCGACGAGGCCGGTCATCGAGATTGCGTTCGGGGTCAGGCGCGACTCGATCAGCCGGTTGCGCGCCTGCTCGCGCATCTCTGCCGCGCGGCCACCGGCCACGCGCTCGCCGCCGCCGACTCCCACTACGCCACCGCTTGCGCGCGTCCGGAGCGCCAGGCCCAGGCGTCGGGCCGGGCGCGGCCGAGCGCGTAGTAGGCGCCCCAGGCGGAGATCGCGGCTACCAGCGCGCCGAGCGCCGCGTCGAGCCAGAAGTGGTTGGCGGTCACGATCACTACGAACGTGACGACCGCCGGGTAGAGCGCCCAGAGCACCTTCGCAAAGCGGTTCTGGACGATTCGCATCGCCGGGATGCCGATCATCAACGCGAACGCGACGTGCATCGATGGGACGGCGGCGAACGGGTTGTAGAGAACGTTGGCGCTCGCCTCGGCCTGCGGGCCGACGAGCGCCGAGACGGTGTCGTTGAAGCCCCACTCGGGCAGGTAGCGCGGCGGTGCGGTCGGGTAGGCCATGTAGCCGACGAGCGCCAGGCCCATCGCGATCATGAACATGTTGCGGACGAAGTAGTAGCTCTCGTTGCGGAAGATGTAGAGCCAGATCAAGAACGTCGTGGTGATCACGAAGTGCGAGTTGACGTACATCCAGTTCGCGCCGGTCACCAGCCAGTCGGCGTTGCTCTGGGCCCAGGACTGGAGCCCCGGCTCGAAGAACAGTCCGACCGCTCGCTCGATGTCGACCAGCGTGCGCGCGTTCTCAAACGCCAGCGCGGCCTGACCATCGACCAGGCCACGGACGATTCGGTAGATGTAATACGCGCCGGCGAACAGCGCGAGCTGGCGCAGCGCGTCGATCCAACCCTGCGGCAGCCAGCGGCTGCTGACCCGCCAGGCGCGCCGGAACTGGAGCGTGAAATCGTCGTAGACCTGACGCACGAACGATGCAGGGTACCGCGCCGACGGGCAGTTACCCGTCGTCGCAACGCTTGCCGCGCTGAAAGATCCGCTCGGGCGAGAAGCGGGTAACCAGCGGCAGGAAGCCGGCCTTGGTCGCGGTGACGCGCGTCCAGTCGCCGGCGCGCTCGACGCAGCCGCCCTTCGCAAGCCAGTACGGCGTCCAGCGCACGCGGACGAGTGCGCTGCCGGGCCGGCGGACGCGCAGGAGCACGCGGTCGGATCCGAGCTGCTCGAGCTGGATGTTGGCGTCACCCTCCGGGATCACGAACGGCGCGGGCAGCGTGACCTCGTAGATCCGCCAGTGCTCGAACCGCTTGCGCAGCCTTAGGTAGGGCAGCCCGCTCTCGATCAGCGCCCGCTCGCGATAGGAGCTCGAGTCCGGCTTGGCGTCGGGCAGCGCGACGAAGCGGACGGCGTTCTCCGACAGCCAGCTCGCGTAGGTCAGCTCGTTGATCCGGTCGCCGTAGAAGATCGGGTTGCGGCCGGTGTCGAGCTGGCGCAGCCAGCCGCGCGCGAGCGGCGCCTCGGAGGCCACCTCGGCACCCTCCCAGTGGCCGAAGGTGAACGGAATCTCGACGCGCCACTGGCCGGGCTCGAGCGCCAGGTACTCGCGCAGCGGGTCGAAGTAGGAGGCCTTGGCGACCGGGTCGTCGATCGCCTTGTAGATGTCGCGCACCGCGGGCGACCACTGCCAGAACGCCAGCGCGCCGAGCAGCGCGATCATCGGCATCATCGGTCGCCGGCCGAGCCGCGGCCAGAGCGCGCAGGCGAGCACCGGTCCGCCGACCAGCGCGCCGATCCGCACGGCGTTGCCGCCCATCGCCGTGTGCAACACGAGCGCCAGCGTCGCGCCGATGCCGTAGAGCGCCGCCGTCCAGCGCAGCGTCCCCTGCGAGCGCGGCAGCAACAGCACGCAGACGAGTGCGAACAGCGGGATCGGCAGGTAGGACGAGAACGGGAACGGCGCCCAGCCGCCCTCCGGGAAGGCGATCGTCAGCAGCACCGGTGGGACGAACGCCGCCGCGGCGAGTACGAGCCCGTCGCGGCGTGCGAGGCGGTCGCTGCGCCGGTGCGCAAGCGCGTGGCCAACTCCGCCCATGGCGAGGAAGAGCCCGGCGACCGGGCTGGAGATCGCACTCAGCACGGCGAGCAGCGGAGCGAGCAGCCGCCGCTCGCGCTGGACCGCGAGCGCCGCGGCCATGCCGAAGCCGACGCCGAGCGCGAACGGCAGCCGGTTGGTGAACAGCAGCGTCGCCGAGCCGATCCCGAACCAGATCGTCCCGAGCCGGGCGTTGACCGGCCCATACGCCTTGCGCATCAGCTCGGTGAAGCAGATCGTTGCGGCGACGGCCGAGATCGCGCCCATCAGTTGCGGCCCGAGCAGCCAGCCGAGCGGTGGCGACAGCACCGAGTAGGCCGGCGTGTGGTGGCCGCCGTACCACTGGCCGTTCCAGACGGTGAAGCCCTCGCGGCCGAACAGCTCGGAGCGGAAGAGGTGCGCCGCGAGGTCGGGCGAGCGCGGCTTGAAGTAGAGGTAGATCCCCGCCAGCAGGACGGAGATCAGCGTCGGCGCTATCCGCCACCAGTCGATTCGGCGGAGCCGCGACACGCGGGTAGGCTAGCCAGTCGATGCCGCCATCCGCGCCGGAGCCGCTCAGCGTCGAGGACGCGCACATCCTGGCGCTGGAGGAGGGACCGGTGCGCGGCCACACCTGCAAGCTGGTCCTGCTCGACGGCGTTCGCGGTGTCGAGGAGCTGCGCGAGCACGTCGGCTCGCGGCTCGGGCGCGAGCACCGGCTCGGCGTTCGCCTGGTCGAAGGCAGCGCTCCCGCCTGGGAGCCGGATCCTGCGGTCGAGATCGAGCGCCAGGTCCGCGATGCGGGCGAGATCGACGAGGCCGGCCTGCCCGAGACGGTCGGCGTCCTGATGGCGGAGCGCCTACCGCGCGACCGGCCGCTGTGGGCGCTCGACGTCGTCGCGATCGACGGCGGTCGCACCGCCCTCGTCTGGCGGATCCATCACGCGCTCGCCGACGGGTCGACCGCGATGCGGATGGCGCGCAACGTGCTGTTCGACGACGTGGACGCCGATACGCCGCACGCATCCGGATCGGTCGCGTCGACGAGCGGCCCGGCCGGCACGGGCGATGGGGTTGTCGAGCCCCACGGGACGAGCTCGCGCCTGGCCCCGCTGCGGTCCGTGCTGCATGTCCCGGCTGCGTTGCACCGCGAGCTCGCGCGGCGCGGCGCCGAGACCGCGCTCGACGCCGAGATCGGCGAGCGCCGAGCGGTCGCCTTCGTCGACGTCGAGCTCGACACCGTCAAGCGGATCGCTCATGCCCAGCCCGAGCGGACGACCGTCAACGACGTCGTGCTGACCGCGGTCGCCGGCGGGTTGCGTGCCTGGCTCGACAGCCTTGGCGCTCATCCCCACGCGCTGCGCGTGAAGGTTCCCGTCAGCCTCCACCAGCCGGGCGACGACGACGGCAACCGCGACTCGTTCATTTGCGTCGACCTGCCGATCGACGAGGCCGATCCGGTCGCACGTCTCGCTGCGATCGCTGTCGAGACCCGCGAGCGCAAACGCGATCACGACGCCGACACGCTCGACGTCTTCTTCCGCGATCTCACCCACCTCTCGAGCTCGCTCGAGCGCTTTGCTGAGCATTGGGCCGAGAGCCCACGCGTGTTCACGCTCAACGTCTCCAACGTCCCGGGTCCGCCCGGTCCGCTGTCGGTTCTCGGCGCGCCGGTCGCGTCGATGCACTCGCTCGCCGAGATCGGTCACCGCCACGCGTTGCGCGTCGCGGTCGTTTCGGCCAACGGTCGGATCGGCTTCGGCTTCTGCACCGACGCCGACGCGATCGGCTCGCCGCAGCCGATCGCCGATGGCGTTGCCGCCGAGCTGCGCGCCCTTGACGTGGCGCTCGGCTAGACCGCGATCAGGGCGATGGGGGCATCCGGGTCGGCAAGTGCCGCGATGTCGTCCGGATCGGACGTTGCGACCACGGCTTTGCGATTAGTCGCTATGCAAGCCACGTGCCCGTCTGGAACGTCGCTCGCGCCGCGTTGTCCGAGACGGATACCGATCTCCTTCGCTCGCTGCTCGCCGAGCTCGTCAATCGTGCAGGCGTCGAGCAGCCGCGCGATCGGTGCGGAGCGAGCACCGCCGCGCCACGCCTCGGCTAGTGCCGTCGCAGGAATGACGGTCTCCGTGCCGCGCTCCCTCGCCTCGGCAAGGATCGCCCACATCGAGCGGTTGAAGCGTTCGATTGCGATCAGCGCTCCCGCGTCCAGAACGAGAGCGCTCACTCCGGGGCCGTCCCCTGGCCACTGAGCGCTTCGCGCGCCCAGGATCGCTCGGCGTCGGTCAGCGGCTGATCGGGGTAGCGAGCGGCGAAGTCGTCGAGTAGTCGGTCCAATGCCCGCGCCCGCGCCCGCTCACGTAGAGCGACCTCGATTGCCGCCGAGAGATTCGGAGCTTCGCCCGCGGCGACCTCCTCGCGGACGGTCTCGAGAACGTCTTGCTCCACGGAAATGCTGACACGCTCCTTCATACGGGTCATCATACCTTCCGCTGCGGCGGGAACCATCGTGTGTGCAACAGCCATGGAGCGACCGTAGCCATCTGATCGCCGGTGAGTGGCACGCAGAATGCCCGCGCCGGTCTTCTGTTACCGCCGCTTTACGCCGTAGTGCGTCAACTGCTGGATCTGGTGACGAAGGTCGCGACCTCGTCGATCAGCGACGGCTGGTCGAGCCACGGCCAGTGGCCGGCGTCGACGAGCGCCTTTGCAGTCGCCGGTCCACCGAGGGCATCGGCGTAGTCCTGAGCGAACGCGGCCGCGATGAAGGGGTCGTCGGCCCCGTAAAGGACGAGCGCCGGGCAGCGGACCGTACCCAGGTCCTTGCCGGCGGCCGTCAGCACGTCGGACGGCGAGGAGCGGTAGAGCTTGAGGATCGCGCGCTGCGTGCCGTGGTCGAAGTGCTCCCAAGTCGCGTCGAGGAAGTCGGCCGGGACGGGCCGGTGGTTGCCGCGGTTGGTGACGGTGCGCAGCATCGTCTTGAAGGTGAAGCCCATCGCCAGCTCGCCGAGTAGCGGGCGCCGCCACTGACGCGCGGTGAAATGCCAGCGGTAGCCCGGCAGCAGCGGAACGCCGGAGACGATCGCCAGCCGCTCGACCCGGTCCGGGATCTCCTGCGCCATCGCCAGCCCGACGACGCCCCAGTCGTGCATGACGAGCGAGAAGCGGTCGAGTCCTCGTTGGTCGGCGAAGGCGCGCAACCAGCGCGCATAGCCAGCGATTGAGTAGTCGAAGCTCGCGAGCTTGTCGGACTCGCCGTAGCCGGGCAAGTCGGGCGCATAGCCGCCGGTCTTCTCCAAGAAGTCGCGCCACATCCAGCCGGCGTTCGGCACGCCGTGGACGTAGAGCACCGGGGCGTGGTCGTCGCCGGGCGCGGCGAGCCAGTGCGTCTCGATTCCGTCGATGCTCCCGCGCTGCTCTTCGACAGTGGCCATGGCGGCGGTTCATATCAGGGGAGTCGTCGCCGTAGGCTTCGGGCCATGCCGCGCCGCGCCGAGTGGAAGCCCCCGCCCCCGCGCCGGCTGCGGACGATCCTCGAGCGGCTGCGTGCCGAGTACGGCCGGCCGGAGACGCGCATCCACGGCGCGCCGATCGACGAGCTGGTGCTGACCGTCCTCTCGCAGAACACCAACGACCGCAACCGCGATGTCGCCTACGAGCGGCTACGCGACCGCTTCCCGTCGTGGGAGGCGGTGCGCGAGGCGCCGCCCGAGGAGATCGTCGAGGCGATCCGCCCCGGCGGCCTGGCGGTCACCAAGGCGCCGCGGATCCAGAAGATCCTCGACGCGATCTCCGAATCCGGCTCGATGGACCTCTCGTGGATGGCCGACGCTCCGCTGGGCGAGGCGCGCGACTACCTATGCGAGCTACCCGGCGTCGGTCGCAAGACGGCGGCCTGCGTGCTGCTCTTCTCCTACGGCCGCCACGACGTTCCCGTCGACACCCACGTCCACCGTGTCGGCACACGGCTCGGACTCTTCCGCGAGGGGGCGTCGCTCGACGAGTGCCACGACGAGATGCTCCGCCTCAGCAAGGGCGCCGACCCGATCGAGGCCCACGTCGCGCTGATTCGCCACGGCCGCCGCACCTGCCATGCGCGCAAGCCGCAGTGCGACAACTGCCCGCTGCTGCGCATCTGCCCGTACGGGCGTGGACGCTCGGAGAAAGATCTGTCACACTGACGCTTAGATTTTCTTCCGTAAGCCAGTAGAGGAGCAGACGCGATGGGCAAGACCATCGGAATCGATCTAGGCACGACCAACTCGTGCATGGCGGTGCTCGACGGTGGCGAGCCCACGGTCGTCGAGAACGCCGAGGGCGCGCGCACGACGCCGTCGGTAGTCGCCTTCACCGACAGCGGGGAGCGCCTCGTCGGCGCGCCGGCCAAGCGCCAGGCAGTCACCAACCCCGAGAACACGATCTTCTCGATCAAGCGCTTCATGGGCCGCAAGGAGGCCGAGGTCAAGGAGGAGGAGACGATCGTCCCGTACGAGGTCGTCCGCGGCCCGAACGGCGACGCGCGCGTCAAGGCGGCCGGCAAGGAGTACTCGCCGCCGGAGATCAGCGCGATGATCTTGCAGAAGCTGAAGGCCGACGCCGAGGCCTACCTCGGCGACACCGTCGACAGCGCGGTGATCACCGTCCCGGCCTATTTCAACGACGACCAGCGCCAGGCGACCAAGGACGCCGGCAAGGTCGCCGGCCTCGACGTCAAGCGGATCATCAACGAGCCGACCGCCGCGTCGCTTGCCTACGGGCTCGACAAGGAGGGCGAGGACCAGACGATCTTGGTCTTCGATCTCGGCGGCGGAACCTTCGACGTGTCGGTGCTCGAGATCGGCGACGGTGTCTTCGAGGTCAAGGCGACCGCCGGCGACAACCACCTCGGCGGCGACAACTTCGACAAGGCGATCGTCGACTGGCTCGTCAGCGAGTTCAAAAAGGCCGAGGGTCAGGACCTGTCGCAGGACAAGATGGCCCTCCAGCGCCTCTACCAGGAGGCCGAGAAGGCGAAGGCCGAGCTGTCCTCCGCACAGGAGACGCAGATCAACCTGCCGTTCATCACGGCGGTCGACTCGGTGCCGAAGCACCTCAACGAGCGGCTGACCCGCGCGAAGCTCAACGAGCTTTGCGCCGGCCTGCTCGACCGGCTCGTCGGGCCGACCAAGCAGGCGCTCGAGGACGCCGGCGCCCGGGACGGTGCAGGCATCGACCACGTCGTGATGGTCGGCGGCATGACGCGCATGCCGGCGGTCCAGGAGAAGGTCAAGGACCTAACCGGCAAGGACCCGCACAAGGGCGTCAACCCGGACGAGGTCGTCGCCGTCGGCGCCGCGATCCAGGCCGGCGTGCTGGCCGGCGACGTCAAGGACGTGCTGCTGCTCGACGTGACCCCGCTGACACTCGGCATCGAGACCAAGGGCGGCGTGATGACGAAGCTGATCGAGCGCAACACGACGATCCCGACGCGCAAGTCCGAGGTCTTCTCGACCGCGGAGGACAACCAGACCTCGGTCGAGGTCCACGTCCTGCAGGGCGAGCGCGAGATGGCGTCGGGCAACAAGTCGCTCGGCAAGTTCCAGCTGACCGGCATCCCGCCGGCGCCGCGCGGCGTCCCGCAGGTCGAGGTCGGCTTCGACATCGACGCCAACGGCATCGTCAACGTGACCGCCAAGGATCTCGGCACCGGCAAGGAGCAGAAGATCGAGATCAAGTCCGGCTCCGGGCTCTCCGACGCCGAGGTCGAGCAGATGGTCAAGGACGCCGAGTCGCACGCCGACGAGGACCGCCGCCAGCGCGAGCTCGTCGAGGCGCGCAACAACGGCGAGAACGCGGCCTACCAGGCGGAGAAGCAGCTCACCGAGCTCGGCGACTCTGTCGACGAGGCGTCGAAGAAGGAGATCGAGGACGCGATCGCCGACGTGCGCGGCGTGCTCGAGTCCGAGGACCCGGCTGAGATCAACGCCAAGGCCGAGGCGCTGCAGGCGTCCTTCCACAAGGTCTCCGAGCAGATGTATGCGGCGGCCGCGGCGCAGCAGCAAGCCGACGGCGGCAACGGCGCCGAGGCCGACGGCGGTGACGACGAGGAGGTCGTCGACGCCGAGGTCGTGGACGACAAGGAGGGCTGATGGAGCGCTCCGAGCATCCCGGTACTCAGCCCGACGAGCTGCCGACCGAGCAGGATGAGACCGCTGAGGCGGCCGGCGGCGAGGGCCCGGCCAACGAGGCGGAGCGCGTCGTCGAGGCCGAGCCGGTGGCCGAGTCCGAGGACGAGCTGACCGTGGCCAAGCGCGAGCGCGGGGAGTACCTCACGCTTGCGCAGCGCACGCAGGCCGACTTCGAGAACTACCGCAAGCGGGCGGCGCGCGATGCTGCCGCCGCGGGCGAGCGCGCGAAGAGCGGGCTCGTGCGCGAGCTGCTGCCCGTGGTGGACAACCTCGAGCGGGCGCTCGACGCAGCGACCGCGGGTGAGCGCGGCGACGACGGTGGACAGCCGTCCGAGCACCTCGCCGACGGCGTGCGGCTCGTGCACTCCGAGCTGGTCGCGGTGCTCGCGCGCAACGGCGTCGAGGCGTTTGACCCGCGCGGCGAGAAGTTCGACCCCGAGTTGCACGAGGCGCTGTCGATGCGCGCCGAGGAGGGGGCCGAGTCCGGTGTCGTGCTCGACGTCGTCGAGCGCGGCTACCGGCTCAACGGCGCGGTCCTGCGTCCGGCGCGCGTGGTGGTCTCAGGCTGAGGAGCGCATAGCGCGTGGCGACCGCGACCGACCCATACAAGGCGCTCGGCGTCGACAAGAAGGCCTCCGAAGAGGAGATCAAGAAGGCCTACCGCAAGCTCGCGCGTGAGTACCACCCCGACCACAACCCGGGCGACACCAGGGCCGAGGACCGCTTCAAGGAGATCCAGGAGGCGTACTCGATCCTCTCCGATCCGGAGAAGCGCAAGCAGTACGACTCCGGTGGCGGCTTCTTCGGCGGGGGCGGCGGCTTCGACCCTGGCGCCTTCCGCCAGGGGGGTGGCGGCGGGTTCGCCGGCAACGTTGGCGACATCCTCAGCGACCTGTTCGGCGGTGGCGGTCCGGGCGGTCGCGCCGGCGGACCGCCGCCGCCCGAGCGCGGGCGCGACCTCGAGACCGAGGTCCACGTCTCGTTCGAGCAGGCGATGAACGGCGCCCAGGTGCCGGTCAGCGTCGCGCTCGCGGCGCCGTGCCCGACCTGTCGCGGGACCGGCGCCAAGCCAGGCACCTCGCCGCGTGTCTGCAGCCGCTGCCAGGGCCGCGGCGTCGAGGCAGAGTCGCAGGGTCTGTTCTCGATCACCCAGCCGTGTGCGCAGTGCGGCGGCACCGGCACCGAGATCGACGAGCCGTGCCCGACTTGCAGCGGCGCTGGCCAGACGCGGCAGGTCAAGCGCTACAAGGTCAACATCCCCGCCGGGGTGCGCAACGGCAGTCGTGTCAAGCTTGCCGGCAAGGGCGAGGCGGGCCGCCGCGGCGGGCCGTCCGGCGACCTCTACGTCGTCACCCGCGTCGACGACTCGCCGCTGTTCAAGCGCAAGGGCGACAACCTCGAGGTCGAGGTGCCGATCACGATCCCCGAGGCGATCAAGGGCGCGACGATCGAGGTGCCGACGCTCGACGGGACGAAGCGGATCAAGGTCCAGCCCGGCACCAAGCACGGCACGCTGCAACGGCTGCGCGGCGAGGGTGCGCCGAAGCTCAAGGGCTCGGGCAACGGCGACATCCACTACCGGCTGAGCATCGACGTGCCGGAGTCGCTGACCGACGACCAACTCGCCGCAGTCGACGACCTCGCGGCGGTGCTCGACGGCAACCCGCGCGCG
>CBFGZN010000029.1:0-16529 GCA_965653255.1 uncultured Solirubrobacterales bacterium
CAACGCCGACACCGTGGCCGGCTCGATCGCCGGCGCCTTACGGGCCAAGCGGATGCTGCTGTTGACCGACGTGGCGGGCGTGCTCGACGGCAACCCGCGCGCGCGGATCCTCGGGGGAGGTGGGAGCTGATGGCGATCTCGTCCGACGACCGCCGCGAGCGCGGCGTCTACATGATCTCGGTCGCCGCCGAGCTGGCCGGCATGCACCCGCAGACGCTGCGGATCTACGAGGCGCGTGGGCTGATCACGCCGAAGCGCTCGCCGAAGAACACCCGCCTCTACTCCGACGAGGACGTCGAGCGGCTGCGCCGGATCCAGGAGCTGACGACCGAGCTCGGCATGAACCTCGCCGGCGTCGAGAAGGTCTTCGAGCTCGAGCAGCAGATCGCCCGCATGGAGCGGCGGATCCGCGGGCTCGAGCGTCAGGCTGAGCAGGTCCGCGAGGAGGTCGCCGCCGAGCTCGAGCGCGTGCGGCGCTCCTACCGCGCCGAGCTCGTTCCGTACACCGCGCCGCCTCAGAGCCTCGCGGCGGTGCATGTCCGAGTGAGGAGGAGCTAGAGCCATGCAGGCAGACCGCTTCACCGTCAAGTCCCAGGAGGCGCTCGCGACCGCGCAGCGACTGGCCGGCGCGCGGAGCAACTCCGAGGTCGTGCCTCAGCATCTGCTGGTCGCGCTGCTCGAGCAGGAGGGCGGGATCGTCGTGCCGGTGCTCGAGCGCGCGGGGGCGTCGAGCGAGACCGTGCGGCGCGCCGCCAACGTGGCGCTCGACGCGTTGCCGACTGTGACCGGCGAGCCGAGCGCGACGCCGGCGATCGGCGCGGCGCTGATCGAGGTGCTGAAAACGGCCGACGACGAGGCACGTGGGATGGGCGACGAGTACGTCTCGACCGAGCACCTGCTGCTGGCGCTCGCGGCCGACCCGCAGATCGACGTCGGCGCGTCGCGCGAGCAGGTCGCCGAGGCCGTGGCGGAGGTGCGTGGCCCGCACCGCGTCACCGACCAGAACCCGGAGGAGAAGTACCAGGCGCTCGAGCAGTTCGGCCGCGATCTGACCGCGGTCGCCGCCGAGGGCAAGCTCGACCCGGTGATCGGCCGCGACGACGAGATCCGCCGCGTGATCCAGGTGCTGTCGCGCCGGACGAAGAACAACCCGGTGCTGATCGGCGAGCCGGGCGTCGGCAAGACGGCGATCGTCGAGGGGCTCGCGCAGCGGATCGTCGACGGCGACGTGCCCGACTCGCTGCGCGACCGGCGCGTGATCGCGCTCGACATCGGGTCGCTGATCGCCGGTGCCAAGTACCGCGGCGAGTTCGAGGACCGGCTCAAGGCGGTGCTGAAGGAGGTCCAGGAGGGCGAGGGGCGGATCATCCTGTTCCTCGACGAGCTGCACACGATCGTCGGCGCGGGCGCCGCCGAGGGAGCGGTCGACGCCGCCAACCTGCTCAAGCCAATGCTCGCGCGCGGCGAGCTGCGCTGCGTTGGCGCGACGACGCTCGACGAGTATCGCAAGCACATCGAGAAGGACGCCGCGCTAGAGCGGCGCTTCCAGCCGGTCCAAGTCGCTGAGCCGTCCGAGCAGGACACGATCGCGATCCTGCGCGGGCTCAAGGAGCGCTACGAGAGCCACCATGGCGTACGGATCCAGGACGCCGCGATCGTCGCGGCGGCGACGCTCTCGCACCGCTACATCGCCGACCGCTTCCTGCCCGACAAGGCGATCGACCTGATCGACGAGGCGGCGTCGCGGCTGCGGATCGAGATCGACTCGGTGCCGACCGAGATCGACGAGGTCAAGCGGCGGATCATGCAGCTCGAGATCGAGCTGACGGCGCTCGAGAAGGAGACCGACGAGGCGAGCGTCGCGCGCCGCGAGGGGATCGAGCGCGAGATGGCCGACCTGCGCGAGCAGTTCGGCGCGATGAACGCCGAGTGGCAGGCCGAGAAGGAGGCGATCGCCGCGATCAACGAGATCCGCGAGCAGCTCGAGGAAGCCAACCGCGAGGTCGAGCGCGCAGAGCGCGAGTCCGACCTCCAGCGCGCCGCCGAGCTGCGCTACGGGTCGATTCCGGAGCTGGAGCAGCAGCTCGCCGAGGCTGAGTCGCGTGCCGACAGCGGTGGCAACAAGTTTCTCAAGGAGGAGGTCGACGAGGAGGACGTCGCCGAGGTCGTCGCGCGCTGGACCGGCATCCCGGTCTCGCGGCTGATGGAGTCCGAGGTCCAGAAGCTGATCCACATGGAGGACCGCCTCCACGACCGCGTGATCGGTCAGCAGGACGCGGTCGAGGCGGTGTCGAACGCACTGCGCCGCTCGCGCGCCGGGCTACAGGACCCCAATCACCCGATCGGGACTTTCCTCTTCATGGGCCCGACCGGCGTCGGCAAGACCGAGCTGGCGCGGGCGCTCGCCGAGTTCATGTTCGACACCGAGGACGCGATGGTGAGAATCGACATGTCGGAGTACATGGAGAAGCACTCGGTGTCGCGGCTCGTCGGTGCCCCGCCTGGCTACGTCGGCTACGACGAGGGCGGTCAGCTGACCGAGGCGGTGCGGCGCCGGCCCTACGCGGTCGTCCTGCTCGACGAGATCGAGAAGGCCCACGCCGACGTCTTCAACATCCTGTTGCAGGTGATGGACGACGGCCGGCTGACCGACGGCCAGGGCCGCACCGTCGACTTCACCAACACCGTGTTGATCATGACCTCGAACGTCGCCGGCGGGCTGGAGGGCGTCCAGTCGACCTTCAAGCCGGAGTTCGTCAACCGGCTCGACGAGATCGTCCAGTTCGAGCCGCTCAGCCGAGACCAGATCGGCGAGATCGTCGAGCTCGCGGTCAGCGGGCTGGCGCGCCGGCTGAGCGAGCGCGGGATCGAGGTCGAGCTGACCGATGCGGCGAAGACGCTGATCGGCAACCTCGGCTACGACCCAGCCTACGGCGCGCGGCCGTTGCGGCGTGTCGTGCAGAAGCAGCTCGTCGACAAGTTGGCGCTGAGGCTGCTCGAGGGCGAGTTCGCGCCGGGCGACACCGTCACCGTCGACGCCGGCGAGGGCGAGCTGACGTTCGCCAAGGCCGGCGCGGCGGCGACCGCCTAGCCGTGGGCAAGCGGGGTCGCAAGCGCAGCAAGGGTGGCGGCGACGCGGTTCCCGCCGCCGTCTCCGAGTACGCCGATGGCGACGGCAACGTCCTGACGCTGCGCGACGAGCTCAGCGCCGGGACGCTGAGCGGACTGGAGCGGATGGACGCGAAGCCGGCGGCGAGCGCGGAGGACCGCTGGCAGCGACGGGTCGAGTACCTGTTCGAGCGGCTCGCGGTCCGCTGGGAGATCGCCGGGCTGCCGCTCGATGGACAGCGCGAGCTGCTCGGCCGCTACCGGATGGCGTCATCGGACGAGCGCCGCGCTGTGCGCGCGGCGCTCGCCGAGCATCTTCGGGAGCGCTATCCCGACGTCGACGTCTAGCTAGTCGATCTGGATCCAGCGCTCGCCCGCGGAGCTGGCACTCGCGGGCTTGAACGTGTGGAAGACGACGACCTGGAACCCGACCTGCGGGGCGGTCTTCTTCGAGTACTTGCGCTTGCTGTCGAAGTAGACGTTGTAGAGACCGTCCTGGGCGTCGGTCGGGAACAGCTTGCGCTTGACGTCGAGCGTCTTGCAGGCGCCCTTGAGCTTGCCGATCTTCACGTTGCGCTTGTTCTTCCCGCGCCGGACATGGGCCCACAGCACCTTGCCGCTCGTGAAGCCGCGCGCGACGATTCGCTTCGCCTTGCCCGGATTCCCGTTCTTGGGTGTCACGTTGACGTTCAGCGAAGTCAGGTGGACGGGCACGTTGGCGGTCAGCGACAGGTCGGTCTGATCGGTCGCGGTGAAGAGGTCGGTGCGCTTCTTGCCCCTGATGTCGGGGGCGCCGAGGCTGACCTCGAACTCACCGACCTGGTTGACGGTGCCGACGCCGAGCTGCTGGCCGCCGACGCTCAGCGCGACCGGTCCGTTCGGCGTGAAGCCGACGCCGGTGAAGGCGACCTCCTCCCCGGGTCCGTAGCACTCCTTGTCCACGCTCAGCGCGGCGGCGTGAGCGGTCGCTGGCGCGGCGAGCGCGACGGCCACGAGGCTTGGTAGCACGGCGGTACGCAGCTTCAAGGCGAGCTTTCTGTTCGGGGTCGAGGGAGTTTCACGATACCCGCGCAGCGCCGATCAGCATCGGCGTGACGAGCGGCGGCATCTTCGGGATTTGCCCGCGCTCCACCCAGTCGACCGTCAGCGCTGAGCGCTCGATCGTCGCGAGCGTGTCGCGGTTGCAGTTGCAGCCGTGGCCGAAGACGCGCCAGGGCGGATTGAGGCGATCCTGCCAGCGCGCCAGCGCGGGTTCGTCGGCACGGACGTGCTCGAGGAACAGGAAGTGTCCGCCCGGCTTCAGCACACGGGCGATCTCGGCCAGCGCGCGGTCGGGCTCGGGCACGGTGCAGAGGACCAGCGTCAGCGCGACGGTGTCGAAGCTGTCGTCGGGGAAGGGCAGCGCCTCGGCGGGGGCCTCGACGAC
This sequence comes from uncultured Solirubrobacterales bacterium, assembly GCA_965653255.1. Taxonomy (GTDB): domain Bacteria; phylum Actinomycetota; class Thermoleophilia; order Solirubrobacterales; family Thermoleophilaceae; genus JAAYBF01. Next base: position 4,535 of record CBFGZN010000029.1, read on the forward strand.
CTCGACCGGGATTGGCAGCGTCGCCGCCTTCTCGCGCAGCTGCCGCGCCATCGGCTCGAACGGCTCGGTCAGGGTCAGCTCGTCGACCGCCGGCGGATAGAGGTCGTGGTTGAGGCCCGTGCCAGCCCCGATCTCGAGCGTCTTGCCGCGCGCGTCGGCGAGCGCGTGGCGGCGCAGCTCGCGCAAGCCGCCGCGCTCCGCGCGCTTGAAGAAGAAGTCGTAGCCGAAGGCGAAGGCCCGGCCCCAGGTAGCGTCGTAGATGCTGCCCGACATGTGGCGAGGCTACCTGCCTTGCACGCGATCGGGAAAACTGCGACAAACAGCCGTGGTGGCGTCGATGCGAAAGGACATGCCTTGCCTACGTTCGTACTGCTCAGCACGCTGACCCCCGAAGGGGTCCAGACGATCAAGAACAACCCGCAGCGGATCCTCGAGGTCAATCGTGAGATCGAGCAGCTCGGCGCCGAGGTCAAGGCGCAGTGGGCGGTGCTCGGCCGGTTCGACTTCGTCAACGTCGTGGAGGCCCCGGACGAGGCGACGATGGCGCGCGTCTCGCTTGAGCTCGGGTCGCGCGGCACGGCGCGCTACGAGTCGCTGACGGCGATTCCGGTCGACGACTTCATCGCGTCGCTCTAGGCGTGGCGAGGGTTCTGGTCATCGGCGGAGGCGGGCGCGAGCACGCGCTCGTCAGGCGGCTGCTGCGCAGCCCGCAGCATCCGGAGCTGCTCTGCGCGCCGGGGAATGCGGGCATCGCCAAGGACAAGGTCGAGTGCCTCGACATCGCCGCTGACGATGTCGAGGGTCTCGTCGCAGCTGCCCGTGAGCGCGCGGTCGACCTGGTCGTCGTCGGGCCCGAGGCGCCGCTGGTCGCCGGTGTCGTCGATGCGCTCGGCGAGGCGGGGATCCGGGCCTTCGGTCCGACTGCAGCCGCGGCTGAGATCGAGGGCTCGAAGCGATATGCCAAGGAGTTGATGGCGGCGGTTGGCGTCCCGACCGCCGACTACGCCGTGCTCACCTCGCGCGCGGAGGCGCTCGACCGGCTCGCCTCGGCGGCCTACCCGCTGGTGCTGAAGGCGGACACGCTCGCCGCCGGCAAGGGCGTCGTGATCTGCCAGGACGAGCAGGAGGCGCAGGCTGCCGTCGAGGAGATGTTCACCCAGCAGCGGTTCGGCGCGACCGATGTCGTGATGGAGGAGTTCCTCGAAGGCGAGGAGCTGTCGCTGCTCGCGCTCTGCGACGGCGAGCGGGCGATCCCGATGGCGCCGGCCCAGGACTACAAGCGGATCTTTGACGGCGACGAGGGGCCGAACACCGGTGGCATGGGCAGCTACTCGCCGGTGCCCGGCATCGACCGCGAGCACGCGGAAGCGCTGGCGCTCGCCGTTCACCAGCCGATCGTCGACGAGATGAAGCGGCGCGGGACGCCCTTTCACGGCGTCCTCTACGCCGGGCTGATGATGACCGCCGACGGTCCGAAGGTGCTCGAGTACAACGCCCGTTTCGGCGATCCCGAGACCCAGGCGGTGCTGACGCGGCTGCGCTCCGACCTGCTCGGCCTGCTCGAGGCGGCGACACAGCCGGGTGGGCTCGAGGGCGTCGAGATCGAGTGGTCAGAGGACTGGGCGGTGACGGTCGTGCTGGCGTCGCGCGGCTACCCGGCCTCGTCGTCGAGCGGCGACGAGATCAGCGGTCTGCGGGCGGTCGACTCGATCGAGGTCGAGCTGCTGCATGCGGGAACCGCCGAGCGTGACGGGCGGATCGTCACCGCCGGCGGACGGGTTCTCAACGTGACCGGGATAGGCTCCACGCCCGCCGAGGCTCGGGAGCACGCCTACCGGGTGGCGGACAAGATCCAGTTCGACGGCAAGCAGATGCGCCGTGACATCGCCGAACGGGCGGTCGAGCGCGTCGAGGAGGTAGCGGGATGACCGATCCACAACCAGAGGGCGCCGAGCCGGTCACCCAGACCGAGGTCGAGCACCAGTTCGACGAGCTCGAGGTCGATGCGCCGCACGTCGGCATCGTGATGGGCTCGAAGTCCGACATGCCGGTGATGGAGAAGGCCGGTAAGGAGCTCGAGGAGCGCGGAATCCGCTACGAGATCCGCGTGATGAGCGCTCACCGCGATCCCGAGGTGGTCGCCGACTACTCGAAGAACGCGCGGATGCGCGGGCTGCGGGTGATCATCGCCGGGGCTGGCCTGGCGGCGGCGCTGCCGGGAACGGTCGCGGCGCACACCGACCTGCCGGTGATCGGGGTGCCGCTGACGTCACGGACGTCGGTCGCGGGCGGGCTTGACGCGATGCTGGCGATCGCCCAGATGCCGCCCGGCGTGCCGGTCGCGTGCGTCGGCATCGACAGCGCGAAGAACGCGGCCGTGCTCGCGGCGCGGATCCTCGACGCGTGATCGATCGCTACACGCGCCCTGAGATGGGCGCGGTGTGGTCGGAGCAGGCGAAGCTCGACGGCTGGCTGGCGGTCGAGCTGGCGGTCGTCGACGCGCTCGCTGAGGCGGGCGCGGTTCCCGCCGCGGATGCCGCGGTCGTGCGCGAGCGGGCGAGCTTCACGGTCGAGGCGGTCAAGGAGCGCGAGCAGATCACCGACCACGACGTCGCCGCGTTCGTCGACGTCGTCGCGGCGTCGATTGGCGACGAGGGCCGCTGGGTCCACCACGGGCTGACGTCGTCGGACGTGCTCGACACCGCGCTCGGGCTGCAGATCGCGCGCGCCGGCGCGATCCTCGTCGAGGGCGCACGCGGCTACCGCGACGCGCTCGTCGCCCGTGCGCGCGAGCACGTCGCCACACTTTGTGTCGGGCGCACCCACGGCATCCACGCCGAGCCGACGACCTTCGGCGTCAAGCTCGCCGGATTCGCCTTCGAGGCCGATCGCAACCTGCGCCGGCTCGAGCGGGCGGTCGAGCAGGCGTCGGTTGGGGCGCTGTCTGGCGCTGTCGGCACCTACGCCGCCAACGGACCGGAGCTCGAGGCCGCGGTGCTGGAGCGGATCGGGCTGGCGCGCGAGGACGTCTCGACCCAGGTCGTCGCGCGCGACCGCCATGCCGAGCTGCTCGAGGCGATCGCGCTAGCCGGAGCCGGGCTGGAGCGCTTTGCGACCGAGTTGCGTCATCTCCAGCGAACCGAGGTGCTCGAGGCGCGCGAGCCGTTCCGCGCCGGCCAGAAGGGCTCGTCGGCGATGCCGCACAAGCGCAACCCGATCGTCTCGGAGCGCCTGACCGGGATCGCGCGCCTGCTGCGCGGCTACTCGCAGGCGGGGCTCGAGGACGTCGCGCTCTGGCACGAGCGCGACATCTCGCACTCCTCGGTCGAGCGCGTGATCCTGCCCGACGCGACGATCCTGCTCGACTACGGCCACTACCTCGCGATCCGTGTCGTCGAGGGGATGGTGGTGAACGAGGAGCGGATGCTCGCGAACATCGGCCTGACCCATGGAGCGCTGTTCTCGCAGCGGGCGCTGCTCGCGCTGGTCGAGTCCGGCCGCTCGCGCGACGACGCCTACCGGATCGTCCAGGAGAACGCCCAGCGCGCCTGGGACGAGGGGATCGAGTTCCGCGACCTGCTCGCTACCGCCGCTCCGGAGCTCGACCTCGACGCGATCTTCGACCCGGCCGCCTTCACCCGTCACGCCGCCGACATCGTCGGTCGTCTCGACGCGCTCGATTCCTAGCTCTCGATCTTCTTGAACGTTTGTGTGGGCTAGGCCCCGCACAAACGTTCATCTGATTCGTGGGCGGGGTGTTCAAGCGTTGTCGGACGCACGTCGAAGCCGAGTGGTGTGAGGACTGTCGTCATGACGAGCGTGGTTGCTGTGCTCGCGACCGTCGCTGCCTCCGGGGCGGTTGCGCAGGGTGTAGGGACGGATGTCGGGGACGTGGCCGCGGCGTTGTCGAGTAGCGAAGCCGCGCTTGGGGCAGCGAAGGCGAAGTCGCCGTTGGCCGAGCGGCCCTGTCGTTCGCTGGCCGCGCGCCGGCTCGCGCGTCTGCGCAAGGCGGCGGAGTCGAGTGGACGGTCGCGAATCGCCCGAGCGGCGCGGAAGCGGGTACGGCGCAAGCTTCGTCGCTGCCTGGCCACGGCGCGACGTGAGGCGAAGGATCCGGCAGCGGGCCCCGACGATCCCGACTCGCCTGGGCCCGGGTCGCCATCCGCGCCCGGCACGCCGTCGCCGTCGGTGCCGAGCTTCGTCGGTGTGACCGCTAGCGACTCGGATGGCTTCAAGCTGACGCTCTCGCGGCCGGCGGTCGCCGCTGGCGACGTGACGATCGAGCTGCGCAACACCGACAGCGGGCCGCACGACCTGGTCGTCAAGCCCGAAGGCGGGGGCGCCGCGGTCGCTGATTTCGACGAGGCCGACCCTGGTGCGGTGGTCCGCGAGTCGGTCGCGCTCGCCAAGGGCCGCTGGTACCTCTACTGCTCGCTACCGAATCACGAGGCGATCGGCATGCACGCCACGCTGCGCGCCGAATAGCGGCTGTTCGCATCTAGTTCGACGGTTGTCCTGGCTCTGACCGGCACAATCGTCGAACCAAGCGTCGCAACGCCTGTCCAGACGGTGGGCTAGTCGGTCAAGCCTGTTGGCAGTACGGCCGACCTGCTTCGCAGGTGGCCACGAAGAAGCGCAAGAGCGCCGCGAAGCGCCGGCGTAGGAAGTGTGTCGCGCCCAAGCGGAGGGCGCGGGCGAAGCGCAGCGCGCTCGACTCGTACTCGCCGGGCGCGATGGTCGCCGACGCGGAGGCGGTCGCGGGCGTCTCGGCTGCCGCCGCGAAGCGCAAGGCGGCGGCCAAGAAGAAGCGGCGACCGCAGGTCTGCCGCCCCAAGAAGCGGCGCAAGCAGGCGCCGGTCGCCCAGCCGGTACCGCCGTTGCCGGCCGCCCCGCCCGGACCGCTGCAGTCGCCGATCGCGATCTACTCCGGCGCCTTTGAAGTGCGCGAGGCCGAGCGGCTGCTCTGGCGGGCGGGCTTCGGCCCGTCGCCAGGGCACGCGCAGGCGCTCGCCGGCTCCTACAGCCGCGTGACGACCAGCGACCGGACCGTGCTCGGTCTGCACGGCGCGGTCCGGTCGCTCACCCGCCCCAGCGGCGCGCCGACGCTAACCGGTGCGGCGCCGCACGACGGAGACGGCAGCGGTCTCTTCCCGGACGACGCCTGGGGCCACGACCAGCTCTGGTTCCTCGACCGGATGGTGCGCACCGACCAGCCGCTGATCGAGCGGATGACGCTGATCTGGCACGACTGGTTCGCGACGTCGGCGGCGGCCGTCGAGCAGCGGCTGATGATCGACCAGAACGAGACCTTCCGCCGCAACGCGCTCGGGTCGTTCCACACGCTGGTGCGCGAGATCACCGCCGACCCGGCGATGATCCTCTGGCTTAACCAGAACGAGAACTCGCGCTGGAACCCGAACGAGAACTACGCGCGCGAGCTGCAGGAGCTGTTCACGCTCGGCGCCGATCGCGGCGCCTACACAGAGGACGACGTGCGCGAGCTGGCGCGGGCGCTGACCGGCTGGAGGAACAGCTGGAGCGCTGAGCTCGGCAGCCACAACTTCCGCTTCGTCGCGAACCGCCACGACGTGGGCGTCAAGACTGTCTACGGCCACAGCGGCAACTGGAACTGGGAGGACGCCTGCCGGCTCTGCCTCGAGAACCCGCTCCATCGCTCGTTCTTCGTCGAGAAGCTGTGGAGCTACTTCATCCCCGAGCCACCCAGCGCCGGCGACCGTGCGGCGCTCGAGCAGGCCTACGTGTCCGGTGGCTACCAGGTCCGCCCGCTCGTCGAGGCGATCCTGCTGCACCCGCAACTGCACGCCGGACCGCGGATGGTCAAGCCGCCGGTCGTCGCGCTCGCGGGGATGCTGCGCGCCCTGCGCCGGCCGATTGACACCGGCGCCTGGGTCTGGCTCAGCGAGGGCGCCGGGCAGCAGCTGTTCCGGCCGCCGAACGTCTCCGGCTGGGACGACTCGCGCTGGCTCGACACGAGCACGCTGCGCGGCCGCTGGGACATGACGGGCTACGCCGTCGGCGATCGCGAGTTGCAGGGCGCCCCGCTCGACCAGTACGACGAGACCGAGACGCCCGAGCAGGCGGTCCGCGTTGCGCGCGACTTCTGGGGCGACCCGCCGCTTACCGACGAGACCGTCACGGCGCTGACGGCATTCGCCGCGGCTTGCGTTGCCGGACCGCTTGCCGCCTGGCAGCGCCGTACCTACCGCGGCCTGCGCCAGAACGCGCTGCGCGTGCTGGTAGCCACCTGCCCCGACATGCAGACGAGCTGATGAGCGACCGCGTAACGATCCCGACCAACGCCGAGATCGCCGCCTGCGCCTGCGGAGGTCACACGCGCGCGCAGATGCTGCGCCGCGCTGCGGCGGCCGCGATCCCGGGTGCTGGGCTGCCGGCGATCGAGCCAGGGATGCCGACGCCCGCGGGGACGGGAATGTCGCGCCGCTCGTTCCTGTCGCGCAGCGCCGGCTTCGGCCTCGCCGTCTACGGCGCCGGCAAACTCGGCTTCGACGCCTTCGAGGCTGGGATCGCCGCCGCGGCCGAGGCGCCCGAGCAACCGGTGCTCGTGACGGTCTTCCTCGACGGCGGGGCCGACGCGCTCTCGATGCTGGCGCCGACCGGGGCGCCACACGCCGCGCGCTACGCCGAGCTGCGGCCGACGCTTGCGCTCGGCCTCGGCGAGAACGGCGCTGCCGAGCTCGGCCCGGCCTTCGCCGAGGACCCCAGCCTGACCTGGCACTCCTCGCTGTCGCCGTTGGCGACGCTGCACGCCGAGGGCAAGGTCAGCGTCCTGCCGGCCGTCGGCTACAGCGACGCCAACCAGTCGCACTTCACCTCGCGCCACTTCTGGGAGGTCGGCGCGACCGACCCGTTCGGCCGCTACGGCTGGATGGGCCGCTACCTCGACCAGCACGGCACGAACGACAACCCGTTGCAGGGGCTCTCGCTCGGCTACGACCTGTCGCCGGCGCTGGCGACGCAGTCGGTGCCGGTCGCGGCGATGTCACGGCCCGAGGAGTACGACTTCGGCGCGCCCGGCGTCTGGGGGCCGGTCGAGGCGAGGATGCTCGACGCGATCGGCGAGCTCGGCGCCCCGCCGACCGACGATCCCGGTCTCGCCGAGGCGCGTGCCGCCGCCGCGGCGACCGGCCGTCTGCGTGCGCAGGTAGCTCCGTTCCAGGGCGGCTACACCACCCCGCCCGGCGTCGGTTACCCCACCGGCTCGTCGTTCTCCGACCGCCTGCGCGCGTTTGCCGCGATGCTCGGCGCGGGGCTGCCGTTGCGCTGCGTCGCGATCAACGGCGCCGGCGGCTACGACACCCACTCCAACCAGGAGGACAGCCTGCCGCAGAACCTCTCGGTGACGGCCGGCTCGCTGCTCGCCTTCCAGCGCGACCTCGAGGCGCGCGGGCTCGACGACCGCGTGCTGACGCTCGTCTGGAGCGAGTTCGGCCGCCGCCCGCGCGAGAACGGCTCCGGCACCGACCACGGCGCGGCGGGCTCGGCCTTCCTGATCGGCTCGGCGGTGCGCGGCACGATGATCGGCGAGTTCCCGGGCATCGGCTCCAACGACCTCGACGAGGACGACAACCTGCGCGCGACCGCCGATTTCCGCGGCGTCTACCGCGGCCTGCTCGAGCAGTGGCTGTCGGTCGATGCGGCGGCGATCATTCCAAATGCAGGGAACTTCGCCGCGCCGGCCCTGCTCAAGCCCTGATCGACCACCTCGCTTGTTAGCCTCCGGGCGGTGACGGAAGCCGCTGCCCTCGCCGATCTTCAGCCCGTCGCCCAGGGCAAGGTCCGCGATATCTACGCTGTGGGCGACAACCAGCTTCTGCTGGTGACATCGGACCGCATCTCTACTTACGACGCGGTCCATCCGACGCCGATCCCCGACAAGGGCAAGGTGCTGACCGGACTGTCCTGCTTCTGGTTCGACCGCACCGGCCACATCGTCCCGAACCATCTCGTCTCCTACAGCGAGGTGCCGGACGAGGTACGCGGCCGCGGGCTGCTCGTCGAGCGGCTCGAGATGGCCCAAGTCGAGTGCGTCGTGCGCGGCTACATCACCGGCTCGGGCTGGACGGACTACCAGTCGACCGGAGCGGTCTGCGGGATCGAGCTGCCGTCAGGGCTGCAGGAGTCCGAGCAGCTTCCGGAGCCGATCTTCACGCCGGCAACCAAGGCGGCCGTCGGCGACCACGACGAGAACGTCGACTTCGATCGCGCGGCGGAGATCCTCGGCGACCGCGCGCTGCTCGAGGAGCTGCGGCGGCTGTCGCTGGCGCTCTACGAGTTCGGCGCCGCGCACGCGCGCGAGCGCGGGATCATCCTCGCCGACACGAAGTTCGAGTTCGGCCGCCGTCCCGACGGGACGATCGTGCTCGCCGACGAGGTGCTGACGCCCGACTCGTCGCGCTTCTGGCCCGCCGACGGCTACGCGCCGGGACAGGGCCAGCCGAGCTTCGACAAGCAGTTCGTGCGCGACTGGGCCTCGGGCTCCGGCTGGGACAAGGCGCCACCGGCGCCGGCGATCCCCGACGACGTCGTTGCGGGCACGCGGGCGCGCTACGTCGACGCTTACGAGCGGATCGCCGACGAGCCGTTCACGGCCTGGTTGGAGCGGTCGGGATCGTGAGGGCGCGGGTGCTGATCCGGCCGAAGGAGGGAATCCTCGACCCGCAGGGCCAGGCGGTCGAGCGGGCGCTGCCGGCGCTCGGCTTCGAGGGTGTGGCGAACGTCCACGTCGGCCGGCTGGTCGAGCTCGACGTCGACTCGGTCGACGCGGTGCCGGAGATGTGCGAGCGACTGCTCGCCAATCCTCTGATCGAGGACTACGAGGTCCTCGCGGTCGAGTGAAGTTCGGCGTAGTTCGCTTCCCCGGCAGCTGCGACGAGGTCGACGCTGTCCTGGCCTGCGAGCAGCAGGGCCAGGCGGAGATCCTCTGGCACGGCGACCGCGACCTGAAGGGGGTCGACGCCGTCGTCGTTCCGGGCGGCTTCAGCTACGGCGACTACCTGCGCGTCGGCGCGATCGCCCAGTTCTCGCCGGTGATGGAGGCCGTCGCTGATTTCGCCCGCGATGGCGGTCCGGTGCTGGGGATCTGCAACGGCTTCCAGGTGCTCTGCGAGGCAGGCCTGTTGCCCGGCGCGCTGCTACCGAACACCGAGCTGCGCTTCCTCTGCCGCCAGGTCGACGTCGAGGTGGTCAACGCTGGCACGGCGTTCACGAGCGCCTGCGAGCAGGGCCAGATCCTGTCGATCCCGGTCAAGCACACGACCGGCCGCTACTACGCGCCCGACGACACGCTCGCCGAGATGGAGACTGGCGGCCAGGTCGTGTTCCGGTACGCCGAGGGTGGCAACCCGAACGGGTCGGTGCGCGACATCGCCGGGGTTAGCAACGCAGCGGGCAACGTTGTCGGCTTGATGCCGCATCCCGAGCACGCCGTCGACCCGCTGACCGGCTCTGCTGACGGAGCGTGCCTGTTCGCGTCGGCAGCCGCGCGGGCGGCGACGGCATGAGCGCCGAAGCGACGTCGCCGGACCTGCGCGAGGAGGCCCGCGCGCTTGGGCTGACGGACTCCGAGTACGACCTGATCGGGCAGAAGCTCGGCCGGCCGCCGAACGGCCTGGAGCTCGCGGTCTTCTCGCTGATGTGGTCGGAGCACTGCGCCTACAAGCACTCGAAGAAGCTGCTGCGGCGGCTTCCGGTCGAGGGGCCGCACCTGCTGATGGGGCCGGGCGAGAACGCCGGCGCGGTCGACGTGGGCGACGGGCTGGCGATCGCGTTCAAGGTCGAGTCGCACAACCACCCGAGCGCGGTCGAGCCGTTCCAGGGGGCGGCCACCGGGGTCGGCGGGATTATGCGCGACATCTTTGCGGTGGGGGCGCGGCCGATCGCGGTGCTCGACTCGCTGCGCTTCGGCGAGCTGGATTCGTCGCGGTCGCGTTACCTGCTCGACGGCGCGGTGTCGGGGATCGGCCACTACGGCAACTCGATCGGCGTCGCGACCGTCGGCGGCGAGGTCTACTTCGAGGGGCCGTACGAGCAGAACTGCCTCGTCAACGCGATGTGCCTCGGGATCGCACCGCAGGAGCGGCTGACGCGCAGCGCCGCCGCGGGGCTTGGGAACCATCTCGTGCTGATGGGCGCGCGCACCGGCCGCGACGGAATCGGCGGCGCATCGGTGCTGGCGAGCGCGGAGCTCGACACCGACGATGCCGACAAGCGGCCGACCGTCCAGATCGGCGACCCGTTCGAGGAGAAGAAGGTGATGGAGGCCTGCCTCGAGCTACTCGACCGCGAGCTGCTGGCGTCGCTGCAGGATCTCGGAGCTGCCGGTCTCTCGTCGTCGTCCTCGGAGATGGCGTCCGGTGGCAAGGTCGGGCTCGACATCGACGTCGCCAAGGTGCCGCTGCGCGAGGCCGACATGGAGCCGTTCGAGATCATGGTCTCGGAGTCGCAGGAGCGCATGCTCGCCGTCGTCGAGCCGGAGCGGCTGGCCGAGGTCGAGGCGGTCTGCGAGCGCTGGGAGGTCCGCTGCACGGTGATCGGCTCGGTCACCGACACCCGCCACCTGCGCGTCTTCTCCGGCGACGAGCTGGTCGGCGACATGCCGGTCGAGGCGCTCGTCGACGACTGCCCGCTCTACGACCTCGCGCCCGAGCAGCCGGCCGAGCAGATCTATCCGGCACCGAAGCAGACGCTGGAGCCGAGCGAGGACCTCGCGGCGAATCTGCTCGCGCTGCTCGGCTCGTCGAACATCGCCTCGCGCCGGCCGCTATTCGAGCAGTACGACTGCATGGTCCAGTCGCGGACCGTGCGCCGTCCCGAGGTCGCCGACGCCGCCGTGCTCCAGCTCGCCCACGACACCGGCGGCGGCTCGACCGCGATCGCCGTCTCGATCGACGGCAACGGCCGCCGCGTCGCCTGCGACCCCTACTGGGGGACCGTCGAGGCGGTGCTCGAGTGCGTGTCGAACCTCGCCTGCGTCGGTGCCGAGCCGCTCGGCCTGACCAACTGCCTCAACTTCGGCAACCCCGAGAAGCCACATATCGCCTGGCAGCTCTCCCAGTCGGTCGATGGGATGACTGCCGCGCTGAACGAACTCGGCGTCCCGGTTGTCGGTGGCAACGTCTCGCTCTACAACCAGTCCGGCGACGGTCCGATCTACCCGACCCCGGTCGTTGGCATGGTCGGCGCGATCCCCGACGCTGAGCGCGCCGCCGCGATCGGCATCGGCTTCCGCGAGGAGGGCCACGTGATCGCGATGTGCGGCACGCCGCAGCCCTCGCTAGCCGGCTCCGAGCTCGCCAAGCTGCGCGGCGAGCCACTGCCGACGTCGCTGCCCCAGGCCGACTTTGCCGCTGTCAAGCAGGCCCAAGACGCCGTCCGCGACGCCGTCCGCGCCGGCGACCTCGCCTCCGCCCACGACATGGCCGAGGGAGGCTTCCTCGTTGCGATCGCCGAGTGCTGTCTCGCTGGCGGGATCGGAGCAAAGCTCGCCTCGCCTTCCGAGCAAGCCATGCCGGTCGGCTACGCCGACCTCGAGCCCTACCTCTTCGGCGAGGCCGTCGGCGGCTTCATCGTCTCCGGCACGCGCGAGGCGATCGAGCGTCTGGCCGAGCAAGTCCCGACCGACATCTTTGGCACCGTCGGTGGCGACACGTTCGAGATCGGCCTTGGTGAACAGCCGGTTCGGGTGCCGCTTAGCTCCTTGCGCGGCGCTCACAGCGCGCTCGCGGCCGCTTTCTCCTGATCTCGATCCAGATTCCCTCGGGGTCCTCAAGGGTCCGGGGGAGCGCTTGCATGGTATTTTAGCCTTATATTGAGGCTAAATGCGAAGGATAAATAATGAGCATCGATATCAAGCCGGGCGGCAAGATCCGCCGAGTAGCCCTTCATCAGCGTTATGGCGGACGGCGGCAGGGCGGCATCAGCCCCTCCAAGCAGAGCCCCAACGTCTTCTTGATTA
>CBFGZN010000030.1:0-16371 GCA_965653255.1 uncultured Solirubrobacterales bacterium
CGGGCTCGTGCTGGCGTTCGGCGCCGGCGCGCTGATCAGCGCGGTCAGCTTCGAGCTGGCCGAGGAGGGACTGGCGCTCGGAAGCGGGGCGTCGGTCGGCATCGGCCTCGCCACCGGCGCACTGACTTACTACACGCTCGACAGCCTGCTCGACCGGGCATCCGGATCGTCGGGCGCCGGCAACGGCCTGGCACTGGGCGCCTTCCTCGACGGGATCCCCGAGCAGCTGGTGCTCGGCATCGGGATCGCGGCGGGCGGGTCGGTCGGCGTCGGGCTGGTCGTCGCAATCTTCGTCTCGAACCTGCCGGAGGCGATCGGTTCGGCGACTGCGATGCACGAAGGCGGTCGCCCACGGCGCAGCGTGCTGGGCATCTGGCTCGCCATCGCGGGCGTCTGCACGCTGGCCTCGGTGGCGGGCTATGGGCTCGCGTCGGTTGCGTCGAACGAGCTCCAGGCGGCGATCGACGGCTTTGCCGCCGGTGCGCTGCTGACGATGCTGATCGATTCGATGATTCCCGAGGCGGCGCGCAAGGGCGGCCGTGTGGCGGGTTTGGTCACGACGTTCGGCTTCGCCGTCGCGACCGGGCTGTCGACGTTCGCCGCCTGAGCCCCGAGCGTCAGTCGGCGGCGGCGAGCGTCTCGCGCAAGCCGGTGTCGAGATCACGCGGGGCGAAGCCGAGCTCGACGATGGCCCAGTAGGTGACGCCGTCAGAGCTGTCGATCAGCTCGCGGATGTTCGGCGGGAAGCCGAGTAGCGGGCCGACGACGGAACCGAAAGGGGCGGAGGCCTTGAGGATGAAGCCGGGCATCGTGAAGCGCGGTGGCTTGCGGCCGGCGATCGAGGCGACGCGGTCGATCAGCTCGCCGATCGTCGACTGCTCCGCGGAGAGGACGTAGGACTCGCCGACCGCGCCCTTGTCGAGCGCGAGGACGATGCCGGCGGCGATGTCCTCGACGTGGCAGAACATGAAGCCGGCCTCGGGGAACATCTTCGCCGGCAGCTTGCCGGTGCGCGCCTGCTCGATCATGTTGCCGACCTCGGAGTGGTCGTCGGGTCCGTAGACGCCGCCCGGCTGGACGATCACGATCGGCGCTCCACCGGCGATCCGGTCCTCGGCCAGCTCGTGGGCGAGCGTCTTGGTGCGCTCGTACTCGCTCGGGAACTCGCTGTCGCGGCGGAAGCCCTCCTCGACGACCTTGCCGTGGGTGTCGCCGAAGATCGCGCACGTCGATACGTAGACGACCTTCGAGACGCCGGCTGAGACCGCCGCGTCGAGCACGCGCTCGGTGCCGGCGACGTTGGACTCGAACATCGCCGGGAACTCCGACTTCGGGATGCCGACCTTGTAGACCGCTCCGGCGTGGATCGCCGCCTCAGCGCCCGCCATGCCCTTGGCGATCGCCGCGTCGTCGGACAGGTCGCCCTCGACGAGCTCGCAGCCGAGCTCGCGCAGCGCGGTCGCCTTCTCCGGCGAGCGCACCAACGCCACGACGTCGTCGCCACGGGCTCGCAGCTGGCGCACGACATGGCCACCGATGAACCCCGTTCCGCCCGTCACAAAGATCTTCATCCAGCGATCCTAACCACCGCCTAGACTGGTCGATGGATGGATCGAGGACGCAACGGACGCACGGGCCAGAGCCGCTACGGCGAGGTCCAGCGAACGCCACGTGCTCGCCAGCGTGCGCTCTGCATCGCCGCCGGGCCGGAGGAGGCCGATCTCGGCGAGCTGCGCGAGCTGCTGCGCACCGCCGGCGCCGCCGTCGTCGGGGAGATGACGCAGAAGCGTCCCGAGCCCGATCCCGACCGCTACTTCGGCAAGGGCAAGCTCGCGGAGCTCAAGCAGGCCGTCAAGGACGCCGACGCCAACCTCGTCGCCTGCGACGACGAGCTGCTGCCGCGCCAGGAGCGCAACCTCGAGCAGGCCGTCGGCGTGCCGGTGATCGACCGCACGGCGATCATCCTCGACATCTTCGCCGACCACGCACACAGCGCCGAGGGCAAGCTTCAGGTCGAGCTCGCGCAGCTCGAATACAACCTGGCGCGGATGCGCGGGCTGTGGACCCACCTCGAGCGCCTCGGCGGCGGAATCGGCACAAGGGGTCCGGGCGAGAGCCAGATCGAGACCGACCGCCGCCTGGCGCGCGACCGCATCTCGGCGCTGCGCCGCCGGCTCGTCCACGCCGGCGGGACCCGCCAGGTGATGCGCCGCGAGCGCGACCGTGCGGCGCTACCGACCGTCGCACTCGCCGGCTACACCAACGCCGGCAAGTCGACGCTGCTCAATGCGCTGACCGGCGCCGAGGTGGGCGTCCGTGACCGGCTCTTCCACACACTCGACCCGACGACGCGCTCATTCGAGATCTCAGGCCGCGACTACCTGCTGACCGACACCGTCGGCTTCATCCGCAAGCTGCCGCATCAGCTCGTCGACGCCTTCGGCGCGACGCTGCAGGAGGCGCTCGAGGCCGACCTGCTGCTCCACGTCGCCGATGCGTCAGCGCCGGAGGAGGAGCTCGCCGAGATGATCGAGGCCGTCGAGGACGTGCTCGGCGAGATCGGGGCGGGTGAGCGGCCGCGGCTGTTCGCGCTGAACAAGGTCGACCTGCTCGACGAGGAGCGCCGCCGTGAGCTGAGCTTCCGCTTTCCGCAGGCGGTGCAGGTGTCGGCCGAGACGGGGGAGGGGCTCGAGGCGCTGCGCCAGGCGATCGAGGCGCGCTTCCTCGCCAGCCTGCGGCCGATGGACCTGCTCGTGCCATACGCCGAGGGTGGGCGGCTGTCGGAGCTGCACGACCTCGCGGGGGAGATGGAGCGCGAGGACACCGCCGAGGGCGTGCGCGTGCGGGCGCGGGTGCCGGTCAGCGCGGCGTCGCGCTTCGAGCGCTTCGAATCCAACGGCGCCGGTCTGGCTTCCTCGAACGGGGCCGGATGAGGCTGCGCTTCGCGCGGCTGGACGACAACGCCGCCGCCCCGACCCGCGCCCACGACGACGACGCCGGCTACGACCTGCGCGCATCGGAGACGGCGTCGCTGCCGCCGGGAGGGCGCGCCAGCATCGGGACGGGGGTCGCCGTCGCGATCCCCGAGGGCCATGCGGGCCTGGTCCTGCCGCGCTCGGGTCTCGCCGCCCGCCACGGCATATCGCTCGTCAACGCGCCCGGCCTGATCGACGCCGGCTATCGCGGCGAGGTCCGCGTCCTGCTGCTCAACACCGACCGCGAAGCGGCCTTCGACGTCGCGCCCGGGGATCGGATCGCCCAGCTGGTGATCGTCCGCCACGAAGCTCCAGAGCTGATCGAGGTCGACAGCCTCGACGAGACCGTGCGTGGCGATGGCGGATTCGGCTCTACCGGCCGCTGATCTCAGGACTCAACCTTCCGCAGTGGCTGCCGATACCGGAAAGGTGTCAGGAGCAACTGCCGATCAGCCCAGCCCGTCCCTAGCCGGATTCACGCCTCCCAGCCCACGCGGTGGGGCAGCGCGACGAATCGGCGACGTGATCGTCGAGCTCGGCTTCGCCAGCCGCGAGGCGGTCGAGCGCGCCGTCGAGGAGGCGCGCCAGACCGGCTCGACGACCGGTCGCACGCTGCTCGAGGGCGACATCGTCACCGCCGACCAGCTCGCGCGAGCGGTCGGCGAGCGCTACGGCGTCGACCACGTCGACCTCAACGTCGCCAACATCGACCCGGGCGCGACATCGCTCGTCGACCCCGCGGTGCTGCGCCGCCACCGCGCCGTTCCGATCGTCTTCGCCGACGAGCGCACGCTGCTCGTCGCTACCTCCGACCCGTCGAACATCCTCGCCGCCGACGACCTGTCGATGATGACCGGCTACGACGTCCGCATGGTCGTCGCGACCGACGACGACATCGAGCTGCTGCTCGGCCGTCTGTCGCGGCTCGACAGCACCGTCGCCGAGGTCGAGGAGCAGCCCGAGGCGCAGGTGATCGACCTGCGCGAGTCGGCCGACGACGCGCCCGTCGTCAAGCTCGTCAACTCGATCGTCGCCGAGGCCGTCGAGCGCGGCGCCTCCGACATCCACTTCGACAGCGAGTCCGGCGCGATGCGCGTCCGGCTGCGCGTCGACGGCGTCGTCGGCGACTCCACGACCGTCCCGAAGGCGATGGTCTCCGGCCTCGTGTCGCGCGTGAAGATCATGGCCAACCTCGACATCGCCGAGCGGCGGCTGCCGCAGGACGGGCGCATCGGGCTGACCGTCGACGGCCGCACGATCGACATCCGCGTCGCCACGCTGCCGACCGTCCACGGCGAGTCGGTCGTGATGCGCGTGCTCGACAAGGGCCGCGGCATCCTCGACCTCGACCATCTCGGCTTCGAGCCCGACGACGTCGCCCGCCTGCGCAAAGCGATCTCGCAGCTCCACGGCTGCGTGCTCGCGACCGGCCCGACCGGCGCCGGCAAGTCGACCACGCTCTACGCCTCGCTGAGCGAGATCAACAACCCCGAGCGGACGCTGATCACGATCGAGGACCCGGTCGAGTACGAGCTCGACGGCATCAAGCAGATCCAGGTCAACCCGAAGATCGGACTCGACTTCGCCGCCGGCCTGCGCTCAATGATGCGCGCCGACCCCGACGTGATGATGGTCGGCGAGATCCGCGACCGCGAGACCGCCCAGATCGCGATCCAGTCCGCCCTCACCGGCCACCTCGTCCTCTCCACGCTGCACACCACCGACGCCCCGCTGAGCGTCGCCCGGCTGATCGAGATGGGCATCGAGCCCTTCCTCGTCGCCTCCGGCATCAGCGTCGTCGTCGCCCAGCGCCTCGCGCGCCGCCTCTGCGAGAACTGCCGCGTCGAGACCGAGATCAGCGCCGACGCCCTCGCCGAGAACGGCTTCTCCGCCGCGGACGGAGGATTCACCGGCCACGAAGCCGGCGAGGGCTGCGTCCGCTGCGGCCAAACCGGCTACCGCGGCCGCGTCGGCCTCTACGAGCTGATGGAGATCACCGACGAGATCCGCGCCCTGATCGTCGAGAAGCGCACCGCCGAGGAGATCGCCGCCGCAGCCGTCAAGCAAGGCATGCGCCGCCTCCGCGACGACGGCCTCGCCAAGGTCCGCGCTGGCAAGACCTCGCTCTCCGAGCTGCTGCGCGTGCTGGGTACTACGGCGTAGGGTTCAGGGGCGCGCTTCCCGCGGGTCCTGTCTCCGATTTTGGTTCACGTGCTCGTTCCTGCGCCGCGAACGCAAAATCGTCGCCACCCGCGGAGGCACAACCTCGGTCCCTGTACAACGGGATGGAGCGGGGTTGGAAGCGCGGCGGCCTCGAAGGTCGCAACGCCGCTCGCGCTGAACAGCAAGAGCGTTCCGACCTTCGGGGATCTCTTTGCGCCAACGCGGCCGAGTGGGTGGTACGGGACTCAGCGTTGGCCGCCGCGGGTGGCGACGCATTTTGCGTCTGGGGCGGAGCTTGCGAGCACCCAGACCAAAATCGGAGACAGGACCCGCGGGAAGCGCGCCCCCGATCCCTAACGCCTAGTCCAGCTTCAGCTCCGACAGCTTGGCCCAGCGAGGATCTGGCTCGGGGTCGTGGGCGTGGTCGAGGTTCTCGTTGAGGTTGGTGCCGCAAACGGTGCAGAGGCCGCGGCAGTCGTCGTTGCAGAGGATGCGGGTTGGGAGGGCGAGTGCGAGGGCGTCGCGGGCCCAGGCGCTGAGGTCGACGACGTCGTCCTTGACGTAGGGGGAGCGGAGCTCGACGGAGTCGCCGGGCTGGTCGACCTCGCGGGCGTCGACGTCGACGCGGGCATTCGCGTCCTCGAGGCAGCGGGTGCAGGGGCCGTGCAGGTCGACGGCGAAGCGGAGGCGCAGCGCGTGGCCGGAGGTGGTGCGGGTGACGTCGAGGCGGGCGTCGGTGTGGCCGCCGGCGCTGTAGGTCTGGGCGCCGAAGGCGAGCTCCTCGACGGGAACCTCGAATTCGAGCTGACGCGCCTCGCCGGAGGCAAGCCGCAAGGTTCCTACGTCGAACTCGTCAATTCGCTGGGCCATGCTTCGACCCTAGCGAGCACCGCAGCCGGTCTAGGAGACCTCGGCCTCCTCGCGGCCTTGGAGGCGGTCGCGGCCGCGCTGGACGGCGGCGGTGAACTTCTCGAGGTTGATCTCGAGCGTGTTGAGGATGTCGTCGGCGTAGTCCTCGGCGCCGAGCCGGATCTCGCGCTCACGGGCACGGGCGTCCTCGACGATCTCGTCGGCCTGGCGCTCGGCCTGCTTGACGACCTCCTCGTCGGAGATCAGCTGGATCTGCTCCTCGCGCGCCTCCTTGACGATCCGCTCAGCCTCGCGCTTGGCCTCGGCGAGCATCTCCTGACGCTCCTTGACGATCCAGCGCGCCTGCTTGATCTCCTCGGGGATCGTGGCGCGCATCTGGTCGAGGATGTCGTAGATCTCCTCTTTGTCGACGCGCACCTGGTCCGTGAGGGGCACGGGCTTGGCGTTGTGGACGGTGTCGTCCAGCTTGTCGATGAGTACCAAGACGTCCATAGATGAACCTCAGTTCGTCAGCGCTCGAGCGCTTCCTGCAAGCGAGAGGCTACCGGCGCGGGCACCAATCCGGTCAGATCCCCTCCGAACATCGCCAGCTCCTTGACGCCGCTGGAGCTGAGGAAGCTGAATTGCGGGGCTGCCATCAGGTACGTGCTCTCGATGTCGGGGGCCATCTTGCGGTTGAGCTGGTTCATCTCGAACTCGTACTCGAAGTCGGAGATCGCGCGCAGGCCCTTGACGATCGTCTTGGCGCCGTTCTCGCGGGCGAACTCGACGAGCAGGTTGTGGAAGGACTTGACCTCGACGTTGCCAAGCGCCGCGACCTCCGCCTGGATGAACTCGACGCGCTGCTCCGCGGTGAAGACGGTCTTCTGCTTGCGCACCGGCTGGTCGACGACGCCGACGATCACCTTGTCGAAGACCTCGGCGGTACGGGTGATGATGTCGATGTGGCCGAGCGTGACCGGGTCGTAGGAGCCCGGGCAGACCGCTGTGCCGCTGGTTCGGTCAGCCATTGCGGTGTACCGCGATCCGCGTGTCGCCGTAGTTGCGCTCGCGCAGGAGCGGAAACGGCAGTTCGAGCGGGGATCGCTTGTTGGACTCGGTCACGATGACGGCGTCTTCGGAGAGGATCGGCGGCAGCCGTTCCGCGAGGTCTGGGCCTAGGCGGAGCGCGGAATCATACGGTGGGTCGGCGAAAACGAGGTCGTAGGGTTCGCCGCCGGCGGCCAAGGCGAGGTAGGCGAGCCCGTCGCGGCGCTGAACCGACGCCTCCAGTCCGAGCGCCGAGAGGTTGTGGTGGATCGCCATGACGGCGCCGTGAGAGCTATCCACGAAGACCGCCGCTGCCGCTCCGCGCGACAGCGCCTCGATCCCGAGCGCTCCGGATCCGGCGTAGAGGTCGAGCACCCGCAGACCGGAGATGTCGCCGAGGATCGAGAACAGCGCCTCGCGCACGCGGTCGGCCGTCGGGCGGGTCGCGTCGCCGCTGGGAGCGACCAGCTTGCGGCCGCGCAGCTCGCCGGCGACGACCCTCATGCCGGGATCGGGTCGAGGTCGGAGCCGAAGTGCCCGACGACGGCGGCTCGCAGGAGGCCGTTCTCCGGCAGCTTGAGTCGCGGGTCGGCGGCGAGTAGCTCGTCGGCGCGCAGCTTGGCGCGCTCGAGCAGCTCCTGATCGTTGGGCAGCCGCGCGACGCGGAACTCGGGCAGACCGGACTGGCGCGTTCCGAGCACCTCCCCCGCTCCGCGCAGCTCGAGGTCGATCTCGGCGAGCCGGAAGCCGTCACGCTCGTTGGCCAGCGCCATCAAGCGTGGGAGCTTGGGATCGCCGAAGAGGATGCAGAGCGAGGCGTGGCCGCCGCGACCGACGCGGCCGCGCAGCTGGTGGAGCTGCGAGAGGCCGTAGCGGTCGGCGGCCTCGATCAGCATCACGGTCGCGTTGGGCACGTCGATGCCGACCTCGATGACGCTGGTCGCGACAAGCACGTCGGCGTCGCCGGCGGCGAAGCTGCGCATCGCCTCCTGCTTCTTGGCCGCCGGCATCTGGCCGTGGATCAGCGCGACGCGGTGGTCGGCGAACTCGGTGCGTGCGAGACGGTCGGCCTCGGCGGTGGCGGCCTTGGCCTGGAGCGTCTCCGACTCCTCGACGAGCGGGCAGACGACGAAGCACTGGCGGCCGGCGGCGATCTCCTCGCGGATCCGCTCGTAGGCGCGCGCCCGGGCACGCGTGCCGTCGACGACGAACGTCTCGACGGGACGCCGCCCCGCCGGCAGCTCGCGCAGGACGGTCGCGTCGAGATCGCCGTAGACGGTCAGCGCAAGCGTGCGCGGGATCGGCGTCGCGGTCATGTGCAGGACGTGCGGCGCGAGCTCGCCGGGCGCCTTGGCGTCGAGCGCCGCCCGTTGGCGAACGCCGAAGCGGTGCTGCTCGTCGACGACGCAGACCGCGAGCTCGCGGAACTCGACACTGTCCTCGATCAGCGCGTGGGTGCCAACGACCAGCGCCAGCTCGCCGGACGCCAGCCGCGCGAGCAGGTCGCGGCGACGCGCCGCCGTCGTCGAGCCGGTCAACAACTCGACCGGAACGGTCCCGCCGAGCAGGCTGTCGATCGTCGCGAGGTGCTGCTCGGCGAGCGTCTCGGTCGGCGCCATCAGCGCCGCCTGGCGGCCATTCTCGACCGCGCGCAGCATCGCTGCGAGCGCGACGGCGGTCTTGCCGCTACCGACCTCGCCCATCAGCAGCCGCTGCATCGGCCGCGGCTTGGCAAGGTCGGCGTCGATCTCCGCGCAGGCGCGTCGCTGGTCGCCGGTCAGCTCGAACGGAAGCGCGGCACGCCACGGGTCGACGACTTCGCCCGTCGCCTCCAGCGGCGCCGCCTCGCGACGGCCGCGCCGCGACCGCCGCCGTCCGGTGACGGCGAGCTGAAGCAGGAACAGCTCCTCGAACGCGAGCCGCCTGCGAGCCTCGGCGGCCTCGTACTCGCCGTCAGGGAAGTGCGCCGCGGCGATCGCCGCCGAGCGGTCCGGGAGCCGTTCGGCGACCCGCAGCGCCGCCGGCAGCGACTCGACGACGTGGCGAATCAACTTGTAGTCCTTCCACACGAGGTCGCGCAGCGCCGCCGGCTCAAGCCCGTGTGTCGCGGGGTGCACGGGCACCAGCCCGACGGTATGGACAGGAGCCTCGCCCCCACCGATCAGCTCGTAGTCAGAGACCGCGAACTCGTTGCGTCGCTTGCGCTTGCCGTGCAGCAAGACCGGCGTTCCCGGCGGCAACTTGCGCGGGATCGACAGCTGGTTCCACCAGACCGCGAGCATCGGCCCCGTCTCATCGAAGACGTGCGCCTCGATCTTCTTGAGGCCGCGGCGCCGGGTCGGCCGGACTTTGACGTCGCGAACAGTGACCGCAACAGTCGCCTCCTCCCCGACGCCGATCGCCGCGACGCCGCGCACCTCGCGACGGTCGCGGTGCGTGTGCGGCAGGTGCTCGATCAGATCGCCATGCGTCGCGATCCCGAGCGCGGCCAGTCCCTTCGCCTGCTGCTTGCCGACCTGCAACGGCTCGGCCAGCAGGCTCGGCCGCGGAATCGAGCGCACGGTCGCAGCCGTCGGGGCCAGCTCGTCGATGCTGGCAAACGCCTTCAAGTCACTCGGCGCACAACAGCCACCACCAGGCGGGCTGTCCGCCGTCGTGGTAGTCGAGCTCAACGTCACCGGGCAGCGCGGCGGCGACAGCGTCCTCTCCGAGCGGAGCTGCCGCACCAGCGATGCAGGTCACGAGCTCGGCGCCCTCGGCCAGCGCGCCGAGCGTGGCGGCCAGGGTCTCCGCTGGATCGCCCCACGCGACTAGCTCGTCACCCCGGTAGCCGACCGCGTCACCGACCGCGAAGCGGCCGTCGGGGTCGTCCTTCGCCGCCTCCGCGACGCCGCCGACGGCGAGCTCGTCGGAGGCCGCGGCGACGGCCGCGGCGTTGACGGAAGCGTCCTGGTTCGGGTCGAAGGCCAGCAGCGACGCCAGCCCCTCCTGCTGCGCCCGTGTCGGCACGACACGCACCGTCCGCTCGGCCAGCTTCGCCGCCTCCTCGGCAGCCATGATCACGTTCGGGCTGTTCGGCAGCACGAGCACCTCGCGCCCGTCCGCCGCATCGATCGCTTCGAGCAGCTCGGCGGTCGACGGGTTCATCGTCGGCCCGCCCTCGAGCACCTCGACTCCGAGCTCGCGGTAGAGCGCGTGCATGCCCGCGCCGGTGGCTACCGCGACGACTGCGCAGACGGCCGCCGGACCGGCCGCTAGCCGCGCGTTGCGATCGGCGACCTGCTCGCGCATGTCGGAGGCCTCGAGTCGCGATACCTCGCCATGCTCGGCGAACAGGGCAACCGCGTCGTCGGGCGAGTCGGTGTGGACGTGGACGCGCAGCGCGCGCGCGTCGCCGACGACGAGCACGCTGTCGCCGATCCGCTCGAGCGCGGGAACCAGCGACTGCCCGTCGATCTCCATGCCCGTGATGGCGAAGTTGGTGCAGTAGCGGTAGGTCGAGGACTCGTGCTGGGTCGCGTGGATGGCGCGCGCCGGCTCGTGGTGGGCGAGCTCGATCTGCTGCTGTCCGCGCAGCGCCGCGACGACCCCGGCGACGATCACCGTCAGTCCATAGGCGCCGGCATCGACGACGCCGGCCTCCTTGAGCACGGCGAGCTGCTCGGGACCCCTGTCGACTGCCTCCTTGGCGGCCTCGAGCGCACGCTCGAGCACGTCGGCGATCAGCGCGTCCTGCTCCTCGGCGGTCGCGTCGGGGCCGAGCCGTTGCGTGTCCATGTGGGCGATGTCCCGTGCGACGCGGTGCGCCATCGCGCGCACGGCGCTGAGCATCGTCCCCTCGGCCGGGTTGCGGACCGATGCGTAGGCCGCGTCGGCGGCGCGCGCGAACGCGGCTGCGACGAGAACGGGGTCGACCAGCTCGCCGGGACGGGAGGCGAGCTCCTCGGCGGCGCCGCGAACGATCTGCGACAGGATCACGCCGCTGTTGCCACGCGCGCCGAGCAGTGCAGCACGAGCGACAGCCGAGACCACTTCCTCGCGACCGACGCCGTCGAGTGGCTGCCCGTTGAGGACGTTGAGCTCGTCCATCACGGCGCGCATCGTCATCGCCATGTTGTCGCCGGTATCGCCGTCGGCGACCGGAAAGACATTGAGATCGTTGACCTCGTCGCGCCTGCTCTCCAGCTCGGCGAGCGACGCGGCGACGACACGTCTGAAGCGAATCAGGCTCTCGTCAGGCACAGAAGCTTTCTACACCGCCGACCGGCGGGGTTTCGCGGACTTCAGGCAGCCTTGGTGATCTTGCCGGCCTTCAAGCACCGGGTGCAGACGTACTCACGCGAAGGCGTGCCCTTGATGTCGATCCGGACCTTCTGCAGGTTCGGGTTGAAGCGCCGCTTGGTGGCGACCATCGAATGGCTACGGCTCTGTCCGAAGGCAGGGCCCTTGCCGCATGAGTAACAGACCTTAGGCACGGCCGGGCAGGCTAGCACGCATCTGGGCCATCCGGACGACTGCGCGGGCCGCATCCTCGCCCTGATGGCGCTTGCCGTCGCCTGTGCGCGCGAGCGCCTGGTCCATGTTGTCGACGGTCAGGACGCCGAACGCGCATGGAACGCCTGTGTCGAGCGACACGCGCGAGATGCCGGAGGCCGCTTCGGAGCAGACGAAGTCGTAGTGGTCGGTCTCGCCGCGGATCACGGCACCGAGACAGGCAACGCCGTCGGCGCCGGACTCGGCGAGGTACTTGGCCGCCAGCGGCAGCTCGAAGGCCCCCGGAACGTCGTGGATCTCCACGGTGCCCCCCGCCTCGGCGAAGACTCCCTGCGCCCCTGCGACGAGCCGCTCGGCGAGGTCCTCGTAGAACCGCCCGACGGCGATCGCCCAGCGTGGCTCAGACACTGCTGCCGCCCTCGTCGCGTTTGCGATCCGCGCGGCGCTCCTCGGCGATCATCTCCTCGTCGAGCGCGAGCCCCTGGTGGTGCAGCAGGTGGCCCATCTTGTTTGCCTTGGTGCGCAGGTACTCCTCGTTGTGCGGGTTCGCCTGGTGCTGGATCGGGATCTGGTCGCTGACGCGCAGCCCGTAGCCCTCGAGGCCGACGATCTTCTTGGGATTGTTGGTCAGCAAGCGAATCGAGGTCAGGCCGAGGTCGACAAGGATC
Organism: uncultured Solirubrobacterales bacterium; assembly: GCA_965653255.1. Taxonomy (GTDB): domain Bacteria; phylum Actinomycetota; class Thermoleophilia; order Solirubrobacterales; family Thermoleophilaceae; genus JAAYBF01. The sequence continues at coordinate 12,200 of CBFGZN010000030.1, forward strand.
TGCGCGCCGATGCCGTAGTCGCGCAGGTCGGCAGGCAGGCCGAGCTCGAGGTTGGCCTCGACGGTGTCGCGCCCCTGCTCCTGGAGCTTGTAGGCCTTCAGCTTGTTCAGCAGGCCGATGCCACGCCCCTCCTGCGAGAGGTAGAGCAGCACACCAGCGCCCTCCTGCTCGATCCGCGCGAGCGCGTCCTCGAGCTGCTGGCCGCAGTCGCAGCGCAGCGAGTGGAAGACGTCACCGGTCAGGCACTCCGAATGGACGCGGACGAGCACGTCGTCTACGCCATCGACCTCGCCCTTGACCATCGCCATGTGGTGCTTGTCGTCGACCAGCGAGCGGAAGCCGACGGCGCGGAACTCGCCGAAGGCGGTCGGCAGGCCAGTCTCGACGACGCGCTCGACGAGCTTGTCGTGACGGCGGCGATAGGCAATCAGATCGGCGATCGTGATCAGCTTGAGGTCGTGGCGCTCGCAGTAGCCGGTCAGGTCCGGGACGCGCGCCATCGTGCCGTCGTCGTTGAGGATCTCGCAGATCACACCGGCCGGATTGAGGCCGGCCAGCCGCGCCAGGTCGACCGACGCCTCGGTATGGCCGGTGCGCTCGAGCACCCCGCCGCCCTTCGCCTTGAGCGGGAACATGTGACCCGGCTGGACGAGGTCCTCGGGCTTGCTCGACGGGTCGACGGCGACCTGGATCGTGCGCGCACGGTCGTCGGCGGAGATCCCGGTCGTGACGCCATCACGTGCCTCGATCGTCGTCGTGAAGGCCGTCCCGAGCGCCGACTCGTTCTTCGCCGGCAGCAGGTCGAGGCCGAGCTCGTCGCAGCGCTCCGGGGTCAGCGCAAGGCAGATCAGGCCGCGCGCCTCCTTGGCCATGAAGTTGACGTTCTCGGGCGTCGCGAACTGCGCGGCGAGCACGAGGTCACCCTCGTTCTCACGGTCCTCGGCGTCGACGACGACGACCATCTTGCCGGCGCGAACGTCCTCGAGCGCCTCCTCGATCGTGCTGAACTGGGTGGTGTTCACGGCGCCTCCACGGTCCGGTTCACGAGTTTCTCGACGTACTTCGCGAGCACGTCGACCTCAAGATTGACGTTGCGTCCAGGCTCGAACGCGCCGAGCGTCGTCCGCTCGAGCGTCTCCGGGATCAGCGATACCTCGAATGCCTCGTCGTCGACCGCCGACACGGTCAGCGAGACGCCGTCGATCGCGATCGAGCCCTTCTCGACGATGTAGCGCAGCAGGTCATCGCCGGCCGTCACGCGAACCACGCGCGCAAAGCCCTCGTCGGTGGTCGCGACAACGGTGCCGACGCCGTCGACGTGGCCTTGGACGACATGGCCGCCGAGCCTGCCGCCGGCGCGGACCGGCAGCTCGAGATTGACCTCGTCGCCGGCCACGAGCGGGCCGAGCGAAGAGCGGCGCAGCGTCTCGGCCATCACGTCCGCGGCGAACGAGTCCGTCCCGGAGCCACGTGCCGTCAGGCAGACACCATTGACAGCGACTGAGTCGCCATCAGCCAACTCGGCGGCGAGCGGCGTCGACACGGACAGCCGAGCGCCCTCACCCAGCTTCTCGATCGCCGCGATGGTCCCGGTGGCCTCTACGAGCCCCGTGAACATCAGCTCACCACTCCCTCAGCCGCGCGGTGATCAGGACGTCATCGTCGATCCGCTCGACCTCGCTGGCGACGGCGCGGACCGCGTCGTCGATCGTCTCGACGCCCTCGCCCTCGATCGCGGCGCGCGCCTCCCGACCACCGGCGAACAGCGGCGCGACGAACATCCGCGCCTCGTCGATCTCGCCGGCCTCGAGAAATACGCCGGCGAGATGTGGACCGCCCTCGAGCAGCAGCGACTGGACGTCGCGCGCTCCGAGCTCGTCGAGCGCCGAGCAGACACGCGCGGCCTCGTTCTCGCCGGTCGTCACGATCACCTCGACACCGGCGTTGTGCAGTGCGTCAGTGGCAGTCCGCTTGGCGGCGCGCGAGCAGACGAGGATGACGGGGACCTCAGCAGCGCTGGCCACGAGCTGCGAGTCGAGCGGCAGGCTAGCCTCGGAGTCGAAGACGATGCGCCGCGGCTGGCGATCGACCCCCTCGATCCGCGCTGTCAGCAGCGGGTCGTCCTGGGTGGCGGTGTGGATGCCGACAGCGACGGCGTCGCACTCGGCGCGCCAGCGGTGAGCGCGAGCCCGGCTCGACTCGCCCGAGATCCACTGCGAGTCGCCGCTGCGCGTCGCGACCTTGCCATCGAGAGTCATCGCCGACTTGAAGATCACGAGCGGCCGACCGGTGCGGGCGTGCTTGCGAAATGGCTGGTTGAGCAGGCGCGCCGTCTCGGCGATGTCGCCATCCATGACCTCGACAGCGATTCCCTCGTCGCGCAGGATGCCGAGGCCACGGCCAGCGGCCTTCTCGGTCGGATCGTCGGAGGCGACGACCACGCGACCGATGCCCGCGGCAACGATCGCCTCGGTGCAGGGCGGTGTGCGTCCCTCGTGACAGCAGGGCTCGAGCGAGACATAGAGCGTCGCGCCGGCGGGGTCCTCGCCGCAGGCGGCCAGCGCCACCCGCTCGGCGTGCAGCTCACCGGCACGGGCGTGGAACCCCTCGCCGATCGTGCGGCCGTCCTTGACGATGACGGCACCGACGAGTGGATTTGGCGACGTGCTGCCGCGTGCGTTTCCGGCCAGCTCGACCGCGCGCCGAAGATGGCGCACGTCCTGCTCGGTGGCGGTGCTAGAGGCCATTCGGGGTTCCCGCGAGCCCAGATTGACTCGCGAGTCAACGATACCAGTGGGGTCGTGTCCGACTGGCCGGACGCCTATCGTCCCGCCGCCCGATGGAAGCGCGCCCAGTCTCTACTCCTCCCCTCTCCCTCCCCTCCTGGCCGGATAACCGGCCGCTGCGGGAGTGGCAGCAGGCTGCGTTGGAGCGCGTGCTGGAGGCCCCGGGGGGTGACTTCCTAGCGTCGGCGACTCCCGCGGCGGGCAAGACGACGTTCGGGCTACGCGTGGCCTACGAGCTGTTGCGACGGGGACTGGTGTCGCGGGTTTGCATCGCGGCGCCGACGACACACATCTGCCAGCAGTGGGCAGCGGACGCCGGTCGGTACGGGATCGAGCTGGAGCCGAACCGGCCAAACGCCGACGGGCCGGAGCCGAGGGACCGTCATGGCGTGGCGGTGACCTACCAGACGGTTGCGGCCGGGCCGAAGGTCCACCGGGCGGCGACGGCGGCGCGGCGGACGCTGCTGATTGCCGACGAGCCACACCATATGGGCGAGTTGGCGGCATGGGGCCAGAGCGCGGAGCTGGCGTTTGGCGGGGCCGGGTTCCGGCTGCTGCTGTCGGGAACGCCGTTCCGCTCGGACAACACCGCGATTCCGTGGGTCCGCTACGACGACGATTCGCTCAGCGCGGCCGACTACTCGTACTCCTACACCGACGCGCTCGTCGACGGCGTCTGCCGGCCGATTACCTTCCTCACCTACGGCGGCGAGATGGAGTGGGTCTCCGACGGCGAGACGCGCCGCTTCGACTTCGACGTCGTCCTCCCCCGCCAGGAGGCCGCGCGGCGGCTGCGCACCGCGCTCGATCCCAACGGCGACTGGATCGGGCAGGTCCTGCGCGACGCCGACGAGCGGCTGACCGAGTGTCGCACGACCGGCCATCCGGACGCCGGCGGCCTGGTCGTCGCAGCCGACAAGGAGCACGCACGCCAGATTGCCCGCCGCCTCGGGACGATCGCCGGCGAGCAGCCCGCCGTCGTCACCTCCGACGACCCCGGCGCTTCCGCCGCGATCGAGCGCTTCGCCTCCGGCTCCGATCGCTGGCTCGTCTCCGTCCTGATGGTCAGCGAGGGCGTCGACATCCCCCGCCTGCGCGTCGGCGTCTACGCCACCGCCGCCCGCACCGAGCTCTTCTTCCGCCAGGTCGTCGGCCGCTTCGTCCGCCGCACCCCCACCCCCTCCCGCCAGATGAGCTTCCTCCTCCTCCCCGCCGACCCCCAGCTCAAACGCCTCGCCGCCACCATCGAGGAGGAGCGCCGCCACGCGCTGGCACTGGTTCCCGAGCTCGAGGAGCGCGACGCCCCGATCGAGCGCTCCCCCGCCTCCGACGGCTTCGTCGCCCTCTCCTCTAACGCCCGCCTCGACGACGTCATCTCCTCCACCA
>CBFGZN010000031.1:0-16204 GCA_965653255.1 uncultured Solirubrobacterales bacterium
GAGGCGGCGGGCCGCCGCTCGCTGCCGCTGCTCGACGCCTATGTCTTCTCGGTGATCGACAATCCGATCGCCTTCGACGAGTTCACGACGACCTACAAGCTCGCGACCCCGGGCCGTCCGGTCGGCACGCTGACGACTGACGGCCTCAGCGCAATCGCGGGCCGCTTGGGCGCGTCGCCAGCGACGATTCCGCTGACCGTACACGCCCGCAACGAGGCCAACGGCCGCACGCGCACCCTGAGCACGCGAGTGGCCGACGAGCGTGACCTGGGCCTCGGCACCGGCCTCGACACGATTGGCTCGCTGGCCGCCAGCGACGCGATGGTGACCGTCCTCGGTGCCGCTCCCGAGAACTTCTCGACGCGGATGTGCGTGCGCGCGAGCGTGCGCCAGCGCAAGCGGCCGCTGCGCTTCTGCCAACGCTACTTCGACGCCTACGGCCCGCTCGGCGACCTGTCAAGCGCCTTCTCGCTGATCGACGGCTACGAGTTCGGGCCGCTGGGCATCCGAGGGATCTCCGTCCGACTGCAGATCCGGCCCAGGGTGCGCGAGGCGTTCATCGTTGACGGCCAGGCTCCGCTGCGGGTACGGCGCGGCCAGCGCATCCGCGTAAAGCTGCGCCTCCAGCGCAGCCGCGTCGCGAAGCGGACACGCATCTCGTTCCCCTACCGCGTCCCTCGCGATACCAAGAAGGGGCTGCAGATCCTGACGGTCCGCGCCCCGGGAGGCGGTGGACTGGACGCGCTCGAGGACTTCTTCGTCATGCTGTTCGGCGGGGGCGGCGGCGGAGGCAGTGGTCCGACGAGGTCGGTCAGCGACCTCGCGAAGCGCTTAGCGGCCCTCGGGGCCCCCGACGGTGTGCGCGCGACCTTCGAGCGCAAGGGCAAGGGACCGGTCGTCTACACCAGCAAGCGACTGATGATCCGCGGCAAGACGCAGATCCCGATGATCGTCAAGCCGGCAAAGAAGAAGCGCTAGCTCGGCGCGAGCGCCTGCTCGACCGAGGTCGAGCGCTGCCCGCCAGAGGAGACGAGCAGCTTGAAGTCGTGTGGCTGGGTGGCAGCCTTGAGCGCGTCCTCCATCGAGACGCGGCCGGCCTGGACGTGGGCGAGCAGCGCCTGGTCGAAGGTCTGCATGCCGTAGTAGGCGCCCTCGGAGACGACCTCGGGCAGCTTGCCGGTCTCGTCCTCGTTGAGGATCATGTCGCGCACGCGGCCGGTCATCCGCAGGATCTCGCAGGTCGCGACGCGGCCGTTGCCGTCCGGCGTCGGGACGAGCCGCTGGGAGATGACCCCCTTCAGCGTGCCGGCGAGCATCGCGCGCGCCTGCTGCTGCTCGGCCTGGGGGAAGAAGTCGATGATCCGGTTGACAGTCTCGGGAGCGTCGACGGTATGCAGCGTCGACAGCACGAGGTGGCCGGTCTCGGCGGCCGACAGAGCTGTCCGCACCGTCTCCTCGTCGCGCATCTCGCCGATCAGGATGACGTCGGGGTCCTGGCGCAAGACGCGGCGCAGCGCCCGCTTGAACGAGCCGGTGTCGTCGCCGACCTCGCGCTGGTTGACGATCGACCGCTTGTCCGGATGGAGGAACTCGAGCGGGTCCTCGATCGTGACGATGTGCTTCGCCGTGTTGGTGTTGATGTGGTCGATGATCGCCGCGAGCGTCGTCGACTTGCCGGAGCCAGTCGTGCCGGTCAGCAGGATGATTCCGCGCTCCTCGTCGGCCAGCTCGCTGATCACGGGCGGCAGCAGCAGCTCGTCGACGGTCTTGATCTGGATCGGGATCGCGCGGCAGACGATCGAAACCGAGCCGCGCTGGCGGAAGGCGTTGACGCGGAAGCGCGCCAGCCCACGAATCGAGTAGGCGAAGTCGACCTCGTTCTGCTCGCGGAACTCGGCCAGCTTGACCTCGTCGCCGTCAAGCATCTGCGCGACCAGCCCCTCCATCACTTCGGGCATCAGCTTCTCTTCGCCCTCGAGCGGCACCAGAACGCCGTGCCGCCGAATCATCGGCGGCGACGGGACCTTCAGGTGGAGGTCGGAGCCCTCCTCCTCGACGAGTCGGCGCAGGGCCTGATCGAGATCGAACACACCCAGCTCATCGGCCCACCGGCCGCTGTGCTTTAGCCCTGCGGGAAGCTAGGCGACGTCGCGGAGCTTCTGAGCCTCCGCAAGTGACTGCAGCTTCTTCAGGCTCTGGTTCTCGATCTGGCGGATCCGCTCGCGCGTCACGTTGAACGTGCGGCCGACCTCGTCGAGCGTGCGGGGGTGCTCCCTACCGAGCCCGTAGCGCAGCTCGAGCACGCGCCGCTCGCGGTAGCTGAGGTTCTCGAGCGCCTCCTTGAGGGCTTCCTTGGTGAGGATCTCAGCGGCGCGCTCGTAGGGCGACTCGGCCCGCTCGTCGGCGATGAACTGGCCGAACTCGGACTCCTCCTCGTCGCCGACCGGCTTCTCGAGCGAGACCGGCGCCTGTGCGGAGCGCTTGATCGAGTCGACCTCCTCCGGATCGATGCCGGTTACCTCGGCAATCTCCTCGGGGGTGGGCTCGCGGCCGAGCTCGGTGACGAGCTTCCGCTCGGCGCGGCCGATCTTGTTCAGCTTCTCGACGACGTGGACCGGGATGCGGATCGTGCGCGCCTTGTCGGCGAGCGCACGGGCGATCGCCTGGCGGATCCACCAGGTCGCGTAGGTCGAGAACTTGAAGCCCTTGCGGTAGTCGAACTTCTCGGCCGCGCGGACCAGGCCAAGCGTTCCCTCCTGGATCAGGTCGAGGAACGGCAGGCCCTGGTTGCGGTAGTTCTTGGCGATCGAGACGACGAGGCGGAGGTTCGACTCGACCATCTTCTGCTTCGCGTCGAGGTCGCCGCGCTCGATCCGCTTGGCGAGGTCGACCTCCTCCTGAGCGGTCAGCAGGCGGACCTTGCCGATGTCCTTGAGGAACAGCTGGAGGCTGTCCGTCGTCATGTCCGGCTTGAGGTCGATCGTCGCCTTCTTGCGACGGCCGCGCTTGTCGGGCGCGCGCTCGACCTGCTGGGCAGCTGCCAGAGCGGGGTCGATCTCCTCGACCAGCTCGATCTCCGACTTCTCGATGAAGCCGTGGAGGTCCTCGATGTCACCCTCGTCGAGGTCGACCTCCGCCAGCGCGGTGGCCACCTCGGCATACGTCAGGACGCCGATCTGCCGCCCCTTCGTGAGCAGCAGCTTTACCTCTTCGAGCTCTTGCAGTTCCCCTACCGACATGCAGTATCAACACCCTTGTGGTGGGCCCCAGGGCGTGCCGGGGCCATTCAAACAGACGCTCGCAAGCATAGCGGCGCTTTGAGCACAGTCAAATCGCCGGCGAGGCCAGCTACTACTCCGCCAGGCTGGTGCGGTTACTTCGTCTTCTCGACTTTGATCAGCTCGGGGCTCTCAGGGTCCCCGAGCGCGACCTTGAGGCCGCCCGCCTTGGCGCGATACATCGCCTGGTCGGCCATCTCGAGCAGGGCGTCGGTGTCGTCACCGTGCTCCGGACAGGAGACGACGCCGATCGAGATGCCGATCGGCGAATCGCTGCCGGTCTCGGCGTCGACCGCCTCGACGATGCGCTGAGCGAGCGGCTCGGCGGCCGTGGCGTTCTGGTTGGTCGCGAGCACGCAGAACTCATCGCCGCCGATCCGTGCGGCCGTGTCGGTCGTACGCAGCGTGCGGCGCATCGCCGTGGCCACCTGGACCAGCGCGCGATCGCCTGCTTGATGGCCCTTCGAGTCGTTGACCCGCTTGAGGCCGTCGACGTCGAGGATCAGCAGCGCGAACGGCGTCTCATAGCGCTTGTAGATGCCGAGCGCCTGACGCAGCTGATCTTGGAGATAGCGCCGGTTCGAGAGGCCGGTCAACGGATCGCTGTTGGCCAGCGACTCGAGCTCGTTGACCTGCCGCTCGACGAGACCCTCGACGGCGACCGACTGCAGGACGCCGATCGCCTCGGCGAGCCGCAGCGCCAGGTCGGCGTAGCCCTCGAGCTCGAGGCCCTCGGGATCCTTGGCGAGGCTGCCGAGGATTGCCACCTGGATCGCCGTCAGGTCGCGCAGCAACTCCGCGGCGACGTTGTCGCGTGCGCCGCGCAGGTCGGCGATCCGCGTCGCACGCTCGCGGGCGCCGGGGGGAAGCAGCTCGGGATCGCGCCCCGACTCGGAGGTGAGCGTCAGCACGTCGCCGATCAGCTCTGGCAGCTCGTCGGCCAGCCGATCGGTCGGCAGGCCCTTGATCTCGTCGAGCGACGCGCGCTCGATCAGCCGTACCAGCCAGGCCTTGGCCAGCTCGTCGCGCTCGCGGTCCAGCCGCGCGAGCGGTCCACGGAGTGGGGATGTGCGGCGGAGATCGTTGTGGTCGGGCACGGAACAGCTTCCTTCGAAAAGGCCTGCAGCCACTGTAAGCCCAAGTTCGGCGGAAATGCCTCTCGCGAGGCGACTTTGCGCAGCTTTGACGCCGAGTATCTTGGGGGCGGCATGAGGCGACGCGACCCGAGGCGGCTGATCCGCCACCGCCGTCAGGCGCGCGCGCGGGTGACGATCGTGCGCGAGCAGCAGGCGCCGGCGACACCCGACGGCAGCGTCACTAGCCGGCAGGTGGCCGACGTCACGCTGCCGCGCGCGGAGCTCAACCGGATCTGGAGCCCGGCCTACCTGGAGCGCCTAGCGAGCACCTACTGGCGCTTCCTGACGCGCGTCTCGCTCGGCTTGCTGCGAGTGCTCTACTCGGACGACGCGCGCGAGATCGTTCTGCTGACGCGACCGTTCGTGCTGCTGCGCTTCCACGTCCCGGAATACGAGGCCGATGGCGATCGCGGCGCAGTCACCTGGCGGATCGACCGTGGGCTACTGGTTGCCCCGGCCGGGCGCAGCCGCGGTTACCTGCGGATCTCCGTCGAGCGCCCACCGGCGGCCGAGCGCGGCGACGAGGAGATCACCGGTCGCGTCACCTCAGAGGTCGCGAACTTCTATCCGACGATCGCCGGCTGGGGCTGGTTCGCGCGGATCGGCCGCCACCTCTACGGCTTCACGCAACTGAAGATCCACGTGATCGTCACGCACGGCTTCCTACGCAGCCTGGCGCGGCTCGACCTCGCCGAGAGCAAGGTCGGCGCGCTGGCGCAGCCGATCGACGATCATCAGTCGACGCGTGAGCCCATGAGCTGACGCAGCTTCGGGCGGTCGTGCGTCGCGCTGATGCGGCGCACGGTCCCGGAGCGGGAGCGCATGACCAGCGACTCGGTGGTCGCGCCCGCGGCCGTGAAGCGAACGCCCTGAAGCATGTCGCCGTCGGTCACGCCGGTGGCCGAGAAGAAGACGTCGTCGCCGGCGACCAGCCGGTCGGTGTCGAGCACCTCGGAGAGGTCGTAGCCGGCGTCGATCGCGGCTTGGCGCTCGCTGTCATCGCGCGGCCAGAGGCGGCCGACGATCTTGCCGCCGATGCACTTGATCGCCGCGGCGGACAGGACGCCCTCGGGCGTACCGCCGATTCCCCAGAGCAGATCGACCGGCGATCCCTCGATGACCGCGGTCAGCGCCGCCGAGACGTCGCCGTGCGGGATGAAGCGGATGCGGGCGCCAGCCTCGCGGATCTCGCGCACGGCCTCCTCGTGGCGCGACCGGTCGAGCATGATCACCATCACGTCGCCGATCGGCGTGCCCTTCTCCTTGGCGATCGCCGCGAGCGTCTCGCCGAGCGGGCGGTCGAGGTCGAGCAGGTGCGCGAGCTCGCGCGAGGTCGCCATCTTCTCCATGTAGACGCACGGCCCCGGGTCGAACATCGTGCCGCGCTCGGCGAGCGCGATCACCGCGAGTGAACTCGGCAGGCCCATCGCGCAGAGCTCGGTGCCCTCGAGCGGGTCGACGGCGATGTCGACCTCCGGCTGCGAGCCATCACCGATCCGCTCGCCGTTGTAGAGCATCGGCGCCTCGTCCTTCTCGCCCTCGCCGATCACGACGGTGCCGTCCATCCGGACGGTGTCGAGCAGTAGCCGCATCGCGTCGACCGCAGCGCCGTCGGCCTTCTCCTTCTGACCACGACCGGTCCAACGCGACGCCGCGATCGCGGCGTACTCGGTTGTGCGCACCAGCTCGAGCGCGAGGTTTCGGTCCGGCTTCGGCGTTGGAGAGGAGTTGCTCATGGCGGCGGACCCTACGGAAAACTAGTCGTGAAGCGGTTTCACAAGTAACTGATCCACGGCGGCTAGGCTTGCGTTGCCTCTTCGAGGGATCCCCGGCGCGTGGCCTCGACCGACACGAACACAAAGCCCCGTGGAGGGGCCGAGCCCGTTCTCCGGGAGGGTTACGCCGAGGCGCTTGCCGAGGCGCGCGAGCGGACGCTGGCGCTTGTCGCGCCTGTCTCTCAGGACGACCTCGACCGTGTGCACTCGCCGCTGATGTCGCCGCTGGTCTGGGACCTCGGCCACATCGCGGCGTTCGAGGATCTCTGGCTGTGCGTGCGCGCCGGCGACCTGGAGCCGCTGCGACCGGACCTGATGGCGGTCTACGACGCCAGCGAGACGCCGCGTGCCGAGCGCGGCGACATCCCCTACCTGCGCCGCGACGACGCGCTCGAGTACATGGAGGCGGTGCGCCAGCGAGCGCTCACCGTGCTCGCCGGCGCGGACCTCACCCCGGACTCCGACCGGCTCAACGCCAACGGCTTCGTCTGGGACCTGCTGATCCAGCACGAGCACCAGCACAACGAGACGATGCTGCAGACGCTCCAGCTCGCCGCGCCGGACGTCTTTCACCCGGAGGCAGTCCACGGCGCCCGACGACCAGCCGCACTGGGCGACCTGCGGGCGCCTGACGACGGCGCGGTTGTGAGCCGACACAAGCAGATGCGCATCGACGGTGGAGCCGTCGAGATCGGCGACGCAGGCAAGGGCTTCGCCTATGACAACGAGCGTCCGCGACATCGCATCGAGCTCGCGGCTTTCGCGATTGATCCAGCCCCGGTCACCAACCGCGAGTACGAAGCCTTCGTGACTGACGGCGGCTATGCGCGGCGCGAACTGTGGACCGCGTCCGGCTGGGCTTGGCGCGAGACCGAGAACGCCGAACGCCCGCTCTACTGGACGGCGGACGGGCGCGAGCGACGGTTCGACCGCACCGAGACACGCATCGACGACCGACCGGCGATGCACGTCAGCTGCTTCGAGGCGGAGGCCTACGCCCGCTGGGCCGGTGGGCGGCTACCGACCGAGTTCGAGTGGGAGAAAGCCGCGACGCTGATCGACGGCACCCGCAGCGGCAACCTCGACCAGCTCGACTTCGGGCCAGGGCCCGCCGGGCCATTCGTGGGCGACTGCTGGGAGTGGACGGCGAGCGAGCTCAGCGGCTACCCAGGATTCCGGGCGTTCCCGTACCCGGAGTACTCGGAGGTCTTCTTCGACAGTGGGTATCGAGTGTTGCGCGGGGCGTCGTGGGCGACGCGACCGAGCGTCGCGCGCGCGACCTTCCGCAACTGGGCCCACCCACAGCGGCGCCAGATCTTCTGCGGCTTCCGCTGCGCCTACGACAGCGAGGGGAGGGATGACCGTGGAGATCACGATCGAGCGCTGCGAGCCCGATGACGCGCCCCGCTCGCTGGCCGAGGAGGTTCGCGATGGTCTCAGCCGCGAGCTCAAGGAGCTACCGCCGAAGTACTTCTACGACGAGCGCGGCTCGCAGCTGTTCGACACGATCACGACGCTGCCCGAGTACTACCCGACGCGCTGCGAGCGCGAGATCCTCAACCGCCGCGCGCCGGAGATCGTCGCCGAGACCGGTGCCGGCGAGCTAGTCGAGCTGGGTTCCGGCACCGCCTCGAAGACCCGCGCCCTGCTCTACGCGATGGCCGGCGCGGGCACGCTGCGCCGCTATGTGCCGTTCGACGTCGACCCATCGGTCGTCGAAGCGTGCGCCGAGGAGCTGACCGAGCTCTATCCGGGCCTTACGGTGCACGGCCTCGTAGGGGACTTCGGTAGCGGCCGCGACCTCGACCGCATCCCCGAGGGCAGCGGCCGGCTGTTCGCCTTCCTCGGCGGGACGATCGGAAACCTCTATCCGGACGAGCGGGCGGAGTTCCTCGCGCGCGTCGCCGGATTGATGACGAGCGACGACCGGCTGCTGATCGGCACCGACCTGGTCAAGGACCGCGCCGTGCTCGAGGCCGCCTACAACGACAGCGCCGGTGTCACCGCCGAGTTCAACCGCAACGTGCTGCGCGTGCTCAACGAGAGCCTCGACGCCGACTTCGACCCGGCGGCATTCGAGCACGTTGCCTTCTTCGACGAGGCGAACTCGTGGATCGAGATGCGGCTGCGTGCGAAGGGCGCACAGACGGTGCGGATCGAGGGCGCGGAGCTCGAGATCACGTTCGAGGACGGCGAGGAGCTGCGCACCGAGATCAGCGCCAAGTTCACCCGCGACGCCGTCGACCGCGAGCTGCGTGCCGCAGGAATGCGACTCGACGACTTCCACACCGACGACGGTGGCCTGTTCGGTCTCGCAGTCGCATCACTGACTGGCTGACTGGCCAATCAGTCACTCCCGTAGAGTGCCGCCCCATGGACATCCAGGGAATCGGAGCATTCGTGTCGGGCGGAGCCTCCGGGCTCGGCGAGGCCACCACCCGCGCGCTGGTGCAGCGCGGCGCCCGCGTCGCGATCGCCGACGTCAATGACGACAAAGCGAGCGCGCTCGCGGCCGAGCTGGGCGATGCGGCGATCGCCGTCCACTGCGACGTCACCTCCGAGGAGGAGACCCAGGCCGCGGTGACCACCGCCGTCGACGCGTTCGGCGAGCTGCGCCTCGCGGTCGGCTGCGCCGGCGTCGGCTGGGCCGAGAAGACGGTCTCCAAGCGCGGCGCCCACCAGCTGCTGCCGTTCGAGACCGTCATCCGCGTCAACCTGATCGGGATGTTCAACGTGCTGCGCCTCACGGCCGCGGCGATGAACGACAACGAGCCCGGCGAGGACGGCGAGCGCGGCGCGATCGTGATGACCGCATCAGTCGCCGCCTTCGACGGTCAGATCGGCCAGATCTCCTACTCGGCATCGAAGGCCGGGATCGCCGGCATGACGCTGCCTGCCGCGCGCGACCTGTCGGGCCGTGGCATCCGCGTCTGCACGATCGCCCCGGGCCTGTTCGACACGCCGCTACTGGCCGCGCTGCCGGAGGAGGCGCGCCTCGCGCTCGGCGCCGGCGTGCCGTTCCCACAGCGGCTCGGCTTCCCCGCGGAGTACGCCCAGCTCGCCGTCTCGATCGCCGAGAACCGGATGCTCAACGGCGAGACGATCCGCCTCGACGGCGCGCTCCGAATGCCGCCGAAGTAGTCCTCGTAGAGTTTCTTTCAAGAACCCACACAAGGGAGACGCCCCGCAATGCCTGAAGCAGTCATCGTCGACGCCGTCCGCACCCCGATCGGACGCGCTTTCAAGGGATCACTGGCCTCGCTGCGGCCGGACGACACCGCCGCATTCACCGTCGATCAGCTCCTCGAGCGCAACCCGGGCCTCGACCCGGCGCTCGTCGAGGAGGTCATCACCGGTTGTGGCTTCCCGCAGGGCAAGCAGGCCTTCAACATCGGCCGGATCGTCGCGCTGCTGTCGGAGAAGCTGCCGCAGACCGTCAACGGCGTGACCGTCTCGCGCTACTGCGCATCCGGTCTCGACGCGATCCGCTACGCGGCCAACAACGTCAAGGCCGGCCAGGGTGACGTCTACATCGCCGCCGGCGTCGAGTTCGTCTCGCAGTACAACGAGCGCAACGAGGTCGCCGGCGACGCCGACAAGAGCGAGTTCCTCCAGGGCAAGGAGCCCGGCCAGCCCGACGTCTACATCGCGATGGGCGAGACGGCCGTCAACGTCGCCAACAAGTACGGTGTGACGCGCGAGGCGATGGACGAGTACGCCCAGCGCTCGCAGGAGCTGGCCGTGCAGTCGCAGGAGAGCGGCTTCTTCGACCGCGAGATCGTCCCGGTCACACTGGCCGACGGCACCGTCGTCTCCAAGGACGACGGCCCGCGCGCCTCGTCGACGCTCGAGAAGCTCGCCGAGCTGCCCGAGGCGTTCGGCGGCGGCGGCGTGACCGCCGGGAACTCGTGCCCGCTCAACGACGGCGCGGCCGCCGCGCTGATCATGTCCGACGAGAAGGCGAAGGCGCTCGGCCTGACCCCGCGTGCGCGGATCATCACGGCCGCGACGGCCGGCAACGAGCCCGAGTACATGGGCGTCGCCCCGATCGGCGCGATCAAGAAGGCGCTCGACCGCGCCGGCATGACGATCGCCGACGTCGACACCGTCGAGCTCAACGAGGCGTTCGCCGCCCAGGTGATTCCGATCATGGACGAGTGCGGCATCTCGCTCGACAAGATGAACCCGCACGGCGGCGCGATCGCGCTCGGCCACCCGTTCGGCCAGACCGGCGTGCGCATCATGACCACGCTGATCAACGGCCTCGAGTCCGACGACAAGACGATCGGCCTCGAGACGATGTGCGTCGCCGGTGGTCAGGGCGAGGCGATGATTGTGGAGCGCCTGAGCTAGTCAGACGTAGAGGTGGTGGGGCGCGGCTCCGGCCGCGCCCCGTCTACCAGCGCAGGAGCATTAGGCCCACAGTAACCCCGGGGCCGATGGTGAGCATCAGCCCGAGCTCGCCCGGGTTGGGCTCGTTGCGCTCGGCGACGCCCTTGAGCACGTAGAAGCTCGACGGGGTGCCCATATTGCCGTGGTTGGCGAGCGTGTCGTAGCTGACCTGGACGTCGTCGCGGCTGAGGCCAAGGCCCTCCTCGACGCCCTCGATGATCCCGCGCCCACCGGGGTGGATCATCCAGTGCTCGATCCGGTCGCGAGTCAGCCCGCGCTCGGCGAGGAAGTCGTCGACGAGCTTGCCGACGCCCTCACGCGCGATCGTGGGCAGCTCACGCCCCATGTGCATGTAGCTGTCGTCGGCGCTGACGCGGAACTGGACCGAGCCGAGCGTGTCCTCGACCTGGTGAACCTTGGACGCCAGCAGCGCGGGGCCGGCGGAGGCGGCGTCACGGGTTAGGACCGCGGCCGCGCAACCGTCGCCGAACAGCGACGAGCCGACGATCTTCGTCTTCTCGTCGTCGGGGCCGACGGTCGTCAGGAAGCCGGTGATGCTCTCGGCGCCGACGACTAAGGCGCGCGACTCGGGCTTCTCGAGCAGCGCCTGCGACGCTAGCTTGAACAGCGGCACGGCGCTCGCACAACCGACGCCGAGCACGTGGTACTTATCGGTCGACGGGTCGAGGCCGAGCTCATTGACGAGCTTGTGGGCGAGCGTCGGTCCACCGAGCGAGTAGTAGTTGGCGGTGACGACCGTGGAGATGTCGCCGGGATCGCAGTCGAGCTTGCCGACCGCCTCGAGCGCCATCGCGAGCAGGTGATCCTCGGAGTACTCGACACGCGACTGGAGCCTGCTCGACAACAGCTCCGGGGTGATCGCGAACTGGCGGTTCTGGACACCACAGACGTTGAAGATGTGCTCGGCGAACTCGTTGCCGCGCAGCCCGAGCAGGTCGAGCATCTCGTCCTGGCTGTAGGAGGCGGTCGGGTTGGCCGTGGCGAGCTGGTCGATACGCGCCGCGAAACGCGGCGAGCCACCCTCGGACTCGTTGCCCAGCGGGTGCTCTCGGCGGCGCCGGTGGGATGCGCCGCGCCTCATGCTCGCCCTTGACATCGCCTGAGTTATACCGAGCGGCCAAGCCGAGTTGCGCGTTTGGGCTGATTCGGTCCCGCTTGTCGCGGGGTAGTCTCCCGGCCCATGCGAGCAGTCACGATCGCCGATGGCGCCCTCGTGGTGGCCGACCGGCCAGATCCCAAACCCGGGCCCGGAGAGGTCTTGGTGGCGGTGCGCGCGGCCGGTCTCAACGGCGCCGACATCCTGCAACGCAAGGGCGCCTACCCCGCGCCGCCGGGTGCTCCAGCGGACATTCCCGGCCTCGAGCTGGCCGGCGAAGTCGTCGAGCGTGGCGCTGTCGCCGAGCGCTTCGCGATCGGCGACCGCGTGATGGCGGTCGTCGGCGGCGGCGGTCAGGCGGAGTTGGCCGTGCTGCACGAGCGCGCGGCGATGCCGGTCCCGGACGCGATCGATTGGCCGCAAGCCGGCGGACTCGCCGAGGTCTTCGTCACCGCCCACGACGCAATCTTCGGACAGGCTGGCCTGCGTCCCGGCGAGCGACTGCTCGTGCACGGTGGCGCCGGCGGCGTCGGAACGGCCGCGATCCAGCTCGGCCGCGCGGCCGGCGCACGGGTCACGGCGACCGTTCGCAACGAGGCACTGCGGCCAGAGGTCGCAAAGCTCGGCGCGGAGGCGATCGCGCCCGACGGGTTCGAGGAACATGGCCCATTCGACGTGGTGCTGGAGCTGATCGGCGCGCCGAATATGGCCGGCAACCTGAAGGCGCTCGAGACCGGCGGCCGGATCGTCGTGATCGGCGTCGGCGCCGGCTTCAAGGCCGATGTCAACCTGCTCGCGGTGATGGGCAAGCGCGCGACGATCGGCGGCTCGACGCTGCGCGCGCGGCCGCTCGAGCAGAAGGCGATCGCGATGCGGCGCGTCGAGGCAGAGGTCCTTCCGCTGTTCGACTCGGGCGCGCTGACCGTCCCGGTCGCGGCGACCTTCCCGCTTGCGGATGCCGAGGCCGCCTACGAGCGGTTCAGCGCGGGCGGCAAGCTCGGCAAAGTGGTTCTGACCGTCTAGCTCGCGGCGCGTAAGCCTTCGAGTAGACCGATCAGGGCCGGCTCAACCTCGGCGCGCGCGGTCTCCGCGTTCGTGGCGTTGGCGATCACCATGCCAGCCTCGCCCATCGCGCCGAGCAATAGGTGGGCGAGCGGGCGGACCGGCTGACGGCGCAGGACGCCGGCATCCATGCCGACCTGGAGGCCGGCGATCACGACCCCGAGCCCGTGGCGCATGTCGATCTCGCGCCACTCCTCCCAGCCGAGCACGGACGGCGCGTCGACGAGCGTGACACGGGTGATTGCCGGGTCGGTGCAAACGTCGAGCAGGGCGCGCGCGCCGACCACCAGCAGCTCATAGGGGTCGCCGTCAGCGTCCGCCATCTGAGCCGCGACCGTCGCGACCACTTCGGCCTCGATCTGCTCATGCACTGCGCGGAAGAGGTCCTTCTTGTCGGCGAAGTGGTGGTAGAGCGCGCCACGTGTGACCTGGGCGGCGCGGACGATCTCCTCGGTGCCGACGCCACCATAGCCGTGCTCGGTGAACAGCTCGCGCGCCGCCCGCATCAGCGTCGCGCGTGTCGCCTCGCCCTGCTCCGCCTTGGTCGTCTTGGCCTCCATCGGTGGCTTGACCCTACCGCTCGGCACCACATACAAACAGTCTGTATGTTAGTCGTTATGAGTCATCTCTCAGAGCGCGCAGGCTGGCGAGCGCCGATCCTCGGGGAGGCGAAGCAGCTCGACCTGCCGAGCGGCCGCCTCAGGTACCACGATGTCGGCTCGGGTCCGCCGATCGTCTTCGTCCACGGCCTGCTCGTGAACGCCAATCTCTGGCGCAAGCTCGTTGAGCGGCTCGCGCCCGACTTCCGTTGCGTCGTGCTCGATCTTCCGCTGGGCTCGCACGTGCTGCCCCTGGCGCCCGGCACGCCGAACGCCGTTCCCGACGTCGCCGCCTCGATAGCCGACGCAATCGATGCGCTCGGCCTCGACGACGTCACGCTCGTCGGCAACGACAGTGGCGGAGCCCTGTCGCAGATCGTCGTCACCACCCGCCCCGAGCGGATCGGACGGCTGGTGCTGACCTCTTGCGACTATCGCGACAACTTCCCGCCGAAGCTCTTCTCCTACTTCAAGCCCGCCGCAGCCGTTCCCGGCCTGATGTGGGCGCTGCTACAGCCGATGCGCTTCCGTCTACCGCGCCGCTCGCCGATCGCCTTCGGCTGGCTGACCAAGCGGCCGATCGACAGCGCGGCCGAGGACTCCTACATCCTGCCCGTGCTGCGCGATGCGGCTGTGCGCGCCGACGCGCGCGCCTTCATCAAGGGAGCCGACACGGCGCAGACCAACGCCGCGGCTGACCGCCTGCCACGCTTCGAGAAGCCGGCGCTGATCGCCTGGTCCGCCGACGACCGTGTCTTCCCAGTCGCCGATGCCCACAAGCTCGCCGCCGACCTGCCAAACGGTCGCGTCGAGTTCGTCGAGGACGCCTATACGTTCTCGATGGAGGACAACCCCGACCAGCTCGCCGAACTGATCGCAGGCTTCGTACGCGAGCCGATCGGAGGCGCGGCATGAGCGACGTGGCGATCCTCGTCGTCGCGGTCGGATTCGCGGCAATGGGGCTAGTGGCGCTCCTCCGTCCGTCTGAGATCCTGGCGCAGTTCGGCGTCGTGGTCGAGACCCCCGACGGCCGCAACGAGGTCAGCGCCGTCTACGGCGGCTTCGGGCTCGCGATCGCCGCGCTGTTGGCGGTAGCCGCACTCGGCGAACCGACGACCGCGGACGGAATCGTCATCGCGGTCGCTGTCGCGACACTCGGGATGGCGGCCGGTCGGCTGCTAGCGGCGGTGCGCGAGCGGCCGTCCGGCCTCTATCCCGTCTGGACCTATTTCGCGATCGAGATCGTCATGGCCGCGGCTCTACTGCTCACGGTCTGAGCCTCTCGACGCAACCGCTCAGCTAGCTGAGCGCCGGCAGCCCGACCATCGAGCGGAACGACGCCGCGTCGTTGAGGTGCGGCATGTCGGTGTCCGGGACCGGGACCTCGAGGAACTCGCAGAGCGGCCCCCAACCCTGCTTGATCTCGTAGACGAGCAGCTTGTCCGCGGGGACCTTGCTCTTGACGTCCTCGTTGTGGCGGTTGAAGACGTCGAGGGCGAACTCCTTGTCGTCGAAGCGGCCGTCGAAGGTGCCGTTCCAGATGATCCCGTTGATCATCTTCATCGCCTCGGGCGAGACGGTGACGCTGCCACCCTCGAGCTCGCCCTTTGCCGCCGCCTGCGCGGAGGCGTGGATGCTCTTGCGGCAGCTCTCGTACCAGGACTCGGGGTCGCGGACGCTGAGCAGCACCTTGGCGTCCGGGAAGGTCTCCCAGATCTGCTCCCAGTAGGTGCAGGCGGGCCAGTCGACGGTCGACTCCCAGCCCTCGAAGACCTGGGCCCAGTCGGCGGGTTGACCGTCGGCGGCGGCCTGCCACTGCGGCAGCAGCTCCGGGAAGCGAGCGACATCGATCATGTGAAACGACGGGCCGAAGCCCAGCTGCTCGAGCGCTCCCTTGAGCGACATCGTCCCGGTACGGCCGAAACCGGCTCCAATGACCTTCATCTGGCGGCGTCCTCCTCTTCGTTGGCCAGGAAAACCTATCCGTCCACCCCGCACGTGACCATTCCCGCGATGCCTTCAGGTGGGAAGAGCGGCGGGCAGGACGCCGCCGCACGCGCCATGCGCGCGCTGGAACGCGGCGCGACGACGCTCGGCGCCCAGGTCGCGCGCTCGGTTCAGGAGCGCTGGGCAAGGCTGCCGGCAGACCAGCGCGAGAAGCTCGAGGCGCTCGTGCCGCCACGGCCGGACATCAGCGAGATCGAGGTGCGCGACCTGCGCGCGGAGCTGACGCGCGAGCTTGACCGGCTCGCCGGGGCGAACATCAGGGCGTCGCGACGGGGCGATCAGGTCGCCGGCGAGGCGCCGCCCGACGGTCAGTTGTAAAGAAGGCGGCTAGGGTAGGACGCGGACCATGGAAGCCGCGACCCTCGCCTTCCAGGATGTGACCAAGCGCTACGCGGGGCAGGACGAGCCCGCGGTCGATTCTCTGTCGCTCGAGGTCCCGGCCGGCGACATCTGTGTCCTTGTCGGTCCGTCCGGCTGCGGCAAGACGACGGCGATGCGGATGGTCAACCGGATGATCGACATCACCGCCGGCGACATCCTGCTCGACGGCGCCAGCGTCCAGCAGCGCAAGCCGGCTGAGCTACGCCGCGACATCGGCTACGCGATCCAGCAGATCGGGCTGTTCCCGCACCTGACGATCGCCCAGAACATCGCGACGGTGCCGAAGCTGCTGGGCTGGCCGAAGGACCGCATCCGGGCGCGCGTCGACGAGCTGCTGACGCTGGTCCAGCTCGATCCCGCCGAGACGCGCGACCGCTATCCGGCCCAGCTCTCCGGTGGCCAGCGCCAGCGGATTGGGGTCGCGCGGGCGCTGGCGGTCGACCCGCCGTTGATGCTG
>CBFGZN010000032.1:0-15923 GCA_965653255.1 uncultured Solirubrobacterales bacterium
CACGATCCCCGGCACCGCCCGCTTCGGCAAATGGGAGGTCGAGGCCCGCCTCGGCCCCGGCGGCGACGTCGAGCTCGACGCGAGCGCTCTCGGCGACACCGTCACCATCCGCGCCTGGCGCGACGGCGACCGCATCCGCCCCCGCGGCCTCAACGGCACCAAATCCCTCCAAGACCTCTTCACCGACCGCAAGATCCCCCGTGAGCTCCGCCGCACACTGCCCGTGATCGAAGCCCAAGGCGAAATCGCCTGGGTAGCCGGCGTCGCACTGAGCCAACGTTTCGCACCCACCCTCGCAACCCGAACGCGAGCGAGCCTGTCCGCACGGCTCAAGTAGCCGGGGGAAAGGAACCCCCAGCGGAACGATTCCCAAGTGCAGTCGGGGGTTCCTTTCCCCCGGCGTACCGCGCCGCTCTCGGCAGACATAGACTCGCCCGCGTGACCACCCCTCCGATCGGCGAGATCCTCGTCCAGCGCGACGACCTCGCCCACCGCGTTCAGGCCATCGCCGAGCAGATCTCGCGTGACTACGCCGGTCGCTCGGTGCTGCTGATCGGGGTGCTGAAGGGCGCGATGTTCTTCCTCAGCGACCTGATGCGCCAGCTCGAGGTCGACTGCGAGGTCGATTTCATGGCGGTCGCCTCCTACGGCTCGTCGACGAGCTCGAGCGGCGTCGTCCGGATCCTCAAGGACCTCGACGGGCCGATCGAGGGCCGCGACGTCCTTATCGTCGAGGACATCGTCGACTCGGGCTTGACGCTCAACTACTTACTGCGCACGCTGCGCGCGCGCGAGCCCGCGTCGGTCGAGGTCTGCGCGCTGCTGACCAAGCCGGAGCGACGCGAGGTGGACCTGCCGATTCGCTACGTGGGCTTCGAGATCCCGAACCGCTTCGTGATCGGCTACGGGCTCGACCACGGCGAGCGATTCCGCAACCTGCCCTACGTAGCGGTCCTCGACGAGCCCGCGTCCTGAGTGCACGAATGGCCGCCCGCAGGGTGCGGGGAGGCCGCTACACCCTTGCTAGGCTGTCGTTTCACCCGCTAAAGCGAATCTTCGGTAACTACCCGTCGCATTCAGTTCGCGCGGGACGCCGCCGATAAAGAGACCTCCTGTGAGCCGATTCTTCAAGAGCGCCGCATTCCCGATCCTGATCGTCGTCGTGCTCGCGTTCTTCGCGCAGAAGCTGATCAGCCCCGGCGAGCAGCAGAAGGACACCAGCTACAGCCAGTTCATCGCCCAGGTCGACAACGACCAGGTCAAGAAGGTCACGCTCAACACGAAGAACAACCGCGTCGACGTCGAGCGCAAGAACGGCGACAAGTACGAGACCGCCTACCCGGACAACACCGAGCAGAACCTCGTCAACGACCTCCAGGCCGCCGACGTCGACGTCGACGTCAAGGCGAAGTCGGGCAGCGGCTGGCTGACCGCGCTCACCTACATCCTGCCGTTCGTGATCTTCCTGCTGTTCTGGCTGTTCATCATCAACCAGATGCAGGGCGGCGGCTCGAAGGTCATGTCGTTCGGCAAGTCGCGCGCGAAGCGGATGTCGGTCGACTCGCCGAAGATTACCTTCCGCGACGTTGCCGGGGTCGACGAGGCCGTCGAGGAGCTGCACGAGATCAAGGAGTTCCTCGAGAACCCGAAGAAGTTCCAGGCGCTGGGAGCGCGAATACCGAAGGGCGTGTTGCTCTACGGGCCGCCGGGCACCGGCAAGACGCTGCTCGCGCGCGCGGTCGCCGGCGAGGCGGGCGTGCCGTTCTTCTCGATCTCCGGCTCCGACTTCGTCGAGATGTTCGTCGGCGTCGGCGCCTCGCGCGTGCGGGACCTGTTCGAGCAGGCGAAGCAGAACAGCCCCTGCATCATCTTCATGGACGAGATCGACGCCGTCGGCCGCCACCGCGGCGCCGGCATGGGCGGCGGCCACGACGAGCGCGAGCAGACGCTCAACCAGCTACTTGTCGAGATGGACGGCTTCACGATGACCGACAACATCATCTTGATCGCCGCGACCAACCGGCCGGACATCCTCGACCCGGCGCTGCTGCGTCCGGGCCGCTTCGACCGCCAGATCGTTGTCGACCGGCCCGACCGCAAGGGCCGCGCGAAGATCCTCGAGGTCCACACGCGCGGCAAGCCGCTCGCCAAGCACATCGACCTCGACAACCTCGCCGCGCAGACCCCCGGCTTTACCGGCGCCGATCTGCAGAACCTCGTCAACGAGGCGGCGCTGCTGTCGGCGCGGATCGGCAAGCGCGAGATCGACCACCTCCAGCTCGAGGAGGGGATCATGCGCGTGATCGCCGGCCCCGAGAAGAAGACGCGCGTGATGAGCGAGAAGGAGCGGCGGATCACCGCGTACCACGAGATGGGCCATGCGCTCGTCGCGCACTTCCTCGAGAACACCGACCCGGTCCACAAGATCTCGGTGATCTCGCGTGGCCAGGCGCTCGGCTACACGATCTCGCTGCCGACCGAGGACAAGTTCCTGACCACGCGCGCAGAGCTGCAGGACACGATGGCGATGACGCTCGGCGGCCGGGCCGCCGAGGAGCTCGTCTTCAGCGAGGTGACGACCGGCGCGTCGAACGACATCGAGAAGGTCACGGCGACCGCGAAGCAGATGGTGATGCGCTTCGGGATGTCGGAGAAGCTCGGCCCGCGCGTCTTCGGACACGATCAGGGGCAGCCGTTCCTCGGCCGCGAGTACTCGTCGGAGCCCGACTACTCCGACGACGTGGCGCGCGAGATCGACGACGAGATTCGCCGGGTCGTCGAGGAGGCGCACCAGGCGGCGCGCGACATCCTCGAGCAGCACCGCGACGATCTCACCCACACCTCCGAGATCCTGCTGAACCGGGAGACGATCGAGCGCGAGGAGTTCATCCAGCTGCTCGAGGGCAAGAGCGAGCTCGAGGTCTTCGGCCCCGACGAGCCGGTGCTGCCGTCCGGCAGCGAGCCGGAGGCTTCTGAGGAGCCGGCCGCTCGCAAGCCCGAGCGGGGTCCGACCCCGCTGCCGCGGCCGGGGCTCGCCGGCGGCGGCGCCGCAGACTGACTCTTGCCCGCTCCTTACGCGGTGATGGGCGTCGTCAATGTGACGCCGGATTCGTTCTCTGACGGCGGTCTGTTCCTCGACGCAGACTCCGCTGTCGCGCACGGTGAGCGGCTGGTCGCCGACGGGGCGACGATCCTCGACGTGGGGGGGCAGTCGAGTCGTCCGGGAGCGGAACCTGTGCCCGAAGTAGTCGAGCTCGAGCGGACCGCGCCCGTCGTCCAGCGGCTCGCTGCCGTCGGTGCGGGGCGGCTCTCGATCGACACCTCGAAGCTCGCTGTCGCCGAGGCCGCGCTCGACGCCGGCGCGACGATCGTCAACGACGTCTCGGCGTTTCGCTTCGCGCCGGAGCTAGCCGGGTTGGTCGCCGATCGCGGCGCGACCTGTTGCCTGATGCACATGCGCGGCGAGCCGCGCACGATGCAGGACGATCCGCGCTACGACGACGTCGTGTCGGACGTCAAGGGCTTCCTCGAGCAGCGGCTGGCATTTGCGGTCGCCGAGGGAGTCCGCGAAGACAAGGTCTGGCTCGATCCCGGGATCGGCTTCGGCAAGACCGTCGAGCACAACCTGGAGCTCCTGCGACGGCTCGACGAGATCTGTGCGATCGGTCGCCCGGTCGTCGTTGGGACTTCGCGCAAGGGGTTCCTCGGGCAGATCACTGGCCGCTCGGAGGGCGAGCGGCTCGCGGGGACGATCGCCACCAACGTGCTGGCCTTCGAGCGCGGCGCCGCGGTCTTCCGCGTCCATGACGTGCGCGAGGTGGCCGATGCGCTGGCGGTGGCTGCTGCTACGGTCGAGCCGTCCGGCGGGCTGGCCGCCGATCGGCCCCAAGGAGACTGACGATGATCGACGACCGCGATCCACTCGATCCCGACGACGATCTCGATGACGATCTCGACGAGCGCGACTTCGACGACGACGACGAGATCCCCGAGCCGACGGTCACGGTCGAGATCACCGGACTGTCGCTCTACACGCAGCACGGCGTCTCCGACGCCGAGCGCGAGCTCGGCCAGCGGCTCGTGATCGACGTCGCCTTCGAGTTGGCCGACTGCGACGCGATGGTCACCGATCGCGTCGAGGACACCGTCGACTACGCCGAGGTCTGCGAGCAGGTCGCGCTCGCCGCTCAGGAGCGGTCATACCGCACGCTCGAGCGCCTCTGCGCGGCGATCTGCGATCGCCTGATGGCGCGTTATGGCGCCGACTCGGTGCGCGTCAAGGCCGCCAAGCCAGAGCCGCCAATTCCGCTGCCGGTCGACGAGGTCTCGGTAGAGGTCTGGCGCGAGGCCTGATTCGAGTGCGTGGCTATCTCGGCCTCGGATCGAACGAGGGCGACCGTCTTGGGGCGCTGAGAGCGGCACGTGAGCAGTTGGAGCTGCGCGGCGTCGCGGTCACCGCCAGCTCGTCGGTCTACGAGACTGCTCCGCAGGGCGAGGTGCTCGACCAGCCTGACTTCTTGAACGCCTGCCTGGCGGTCGAGACCGACCTGGGACCGGAGGAGCTGCTCGATGCCTGCAAGGACGTCGAGCGCGCTCTCGGGCGAGTTCCCGGCGGGCCTCGCCACGGTCCCCGTCCGATCGACGTCGACGTGCTGCTGCTCGGTTACACCGTCTATCGCTCGGACCGCCTCACGCTGCCGCACCCTGAGGTCAGCGCACGCCGCTTCGTGCTCGAGCCCCTGCTGGAGCTCGATCCGGAACTGACATTGCCCGACGGCACCGTGCTTGCTACCCGTCTCGGGGATGTCGCCGCGCAGCCGGTCAGACGCGTCACGCCCCCCTAAGCGGGGGGAATCTCGGCCCACGGACTGGGTAAACGGTTGGTCGGTGGCAATTCTGGGCTTATGACGTTCACCGAGACAGCCAATTTCCGTGGTGACGACCAAGCCTGCCTCGTCGAGGCCTCGCTCGCTTGCCGCGTCTGCCTATCCGGTCAGATCGACTGGTCTCTGCGTGTTGATGATTGGGACCACGAGGTGGTCTGCCATTGCCGTAACTGCGGTGACGAGCGGGTCGTGTCGCTGACCGGCGACCAGGCACTGCGCCTCGCGCTCGAGTCTGAGGACGACTAGAACCCATGGCGCCTGGCCAGGCGCTGGCGGGCACGCCCTCGCTGCTGTAGACCTTGCATATGGCCGAGGTCTCAGCGAGCGTCTCTGCAGCCGAGCCACTCGACACGATGGTCGAGCTGCTCTCCGGCCTCGATGCTGACGGCAGCGGTGGCGGCCGGGCCTTCTACGACCGCCTCTGTGAGGCGATGTGCCGCCTCACCTCAATGGAGCGCGCTGGGCTGCTGCTCTACGAGGAGGCGCGTCGGATCGTCGTGCCCGCCGGCAGTCACGGGTTCGCCGACGAGCTCGTCGGCGGCGTGCACGGGACGCTCGAGGAGACGCCGATCGCCCAACGGGCATTCGCGGAGGATCGCGTAGTCGAGACGGTCGGTGATCTCGAGGGCCAGGTTCCCGCGCGCTACGCCGCGCTGCCCGGCATCACGACGATGACCTGCACGCCGGTCTCGGCTGGCGGACGCTGGCTCGGCGTCATCTTCGCCGATCGCGGCGGTCCTCAATTCGAGCTGACCGAGCGCGAGCGCCACACGATGTGGACGCTCGGCAAGATGGCCGCCCTGGCCGCGAGCGCCAGGATCGCCGCCACGCAGCACGAGCGCGCGCGGTTGCTCTCCGAGCGTGTCGATCTCGCGCGCGAGGTCCACGAGCGTGTCATGCAGCGGCTCTTCGGAGTCTCGCTCGTGCTCGGGGCGGAGGCCGAGCTGACCGGCGACGAGCGCAGCCGCTGCGCCGACGAGATCCAGGCTGCGGTCGCCGATCTCCGGCACGCGCTGGCGCGGCCGGTCGCACCGCCGCGCCCGGACATCGGCGCGACGCTGCGCGAGGAGCTCGACCGACTCGGGTCGAGCTACGAGGGACCGCCGCTGAACATCGAGTGGGATGCCGCCGTCGAGGTTCCGCCGGAGCTCGAGCAGCTGTCGCAGTCGGTGCTGGCGGAGGCGTTGCGCAACGTTCAGAAGCACGCCGAGCCGACGCGCGTCGACGTCCGCATCGGCGCCAGCGATGGCACCTTCCTGCTCGAGGTCGTCAACGATGGGGTCGACACCTCGACACGCGGGCGGGGAGCCGGGATGGGACTGCGGCTCGCCGCTCTTGATGCCTTGCAGAGCGGTGGCGTCGTCGACTTCGGGCCGACCGGCGACAGCGACCACGACTGGCGCGTGCGGCTCGTCGTCCCGATCGCGGCGAGCGGCGACCGATGAACGACTATCCGATGGACCGCCGCCGCCTGCGCGTGCTGATCGTCGATGACCACGAGGTGGTCCACTGGGGCTTCCGGCTGCTGCTGACCGAGCAGCCGTGGGTCGAGCGCTGCCTGACCGCCCGCAACGGCGAAGAGGCACGCGAACTGGCGCGCCGCTACGAGCCGCACGTCGCCCTCGTCGACCTGTTCGTCGGTGAGGAGTCGGGTGCTGAGATGTGCGACGCGCTCAAGCGCGAGTCGCCGACCACGCGCGTGCTGTTGATCTCGGGCGCGGGCTGGATCTCGCCGCAGGCGGCCAAGGCCGCCGGCGCCTCGGGCTTCGTCTCGAAGGACTGGGGGGCCGACGAGGTGGCCACCGCGGTACGCGCGGTAGGAAACGGGCGAACTGTCTTCGCCGCCGCCAAGGAACAACCGCGGGCGCCGCTTTCGCCGCGCGAGCGCGATGTGCTCGGACTGCTGGTCACCGGCGCGACCAACCGCGAGATCGCCGAGCAGCTCCACCTCTCGCCACACACCGTCAAGGAGCACACGAGCAGCGTCTACCGCAAGCTCGAGGTCCGCAACCGGGCCGAGGCCGTGCAGCGCGCCGAGCGCCTGGGCCTGACCGCCTGACAGCCGGCGAGCCCGTGATAATCGGCAGATGCTCTTAGCGGTCGACGTCGGCAACACCCAGACGCACGTCGGGCTCTTCCGCGGCGAGGAGCTGCTCGAGCACTGGCGCTTCCATACGTCGCGGACGGCGACCGCCGACGAGCTCGCCGTCGTGCTCGGTGGGCTGCTGCGGCTGCGCGAGAACTCGTTGCGCGACATCGACGCGATCGTCGTCTCGTGCGTCGTTCCCACGCTCGCGCAGGAGTACGACGAGGTCCGCCGCCGCTACCTCGGCGGGGGCGGCGCGCTCGTCGGGCCCGAGCTGAAGACCGGGATGCCGATCCGCATCGACGACCCACGCGAGCTCGGTGCCGACCGGCTCGTCAACGCGATCGCCGCCTACGAGCGCGTCGCCGGCCCGTGCATCGCGGTCGACTTCGGCACCGCGATCAACTACGACGTCGTCTCCGGCGACGGCGAGTACCTAGGTGGGGTTATCTCGCCGGGCGTCGAGATATCGATCGAGGCGCTCACCCAGCGTGCCGCCGCGCTGCCGAAGGTCCGCCTCGAGCCGCCGCGCGCGGCGATCGGCAAGGGAACGCGCGAGGCGATCCAGTCTGGCGTCATCTACGGCTATGCGGGCCAGGTCGACGGCCTCGTCGCGCGGCTGCGCGAGGAGCTCGGCGACGAGGCGACGGTGATCGCCACCGGCGGCTGGGCGCACGCGATCGTCCCGCACTGCGAGCAGGTCGACGAGCTCGACGACCTGCTGACGCTCAAGGGCCTGCAGCTGATCTGGGAGAAGAACGCTCCGTAAGCTAGGGGGCCATGCGCTCCCTGAAGGACCCCTGGACGCTCGCCGGCATCGAGCTGCCGAACCGGCTGGTGCTGGCTCCGCTGGCCGGCATCGGCAACTGGTTCGTGCGCCTGCAGGCGAAGCGGCACGGGGCGGGGCTGGTCGTCTCGGAGATGGTGTCGAGCTTCGGGCTCAGCTACGGCAACGAGCGCACAGTCGACCAGTTCCTGCGCATCCATCCGGAGGAGCACCCGGTCTCGATGCAGCTGTTCGGCCACGACGCCGACGTGATGCGCGAGGCGGCGGCGATGGTGGCTGAGGCCGGCGCCGACATCGTCGATCTCAACATGGGCTGTCCGGTGCGCAAGGTCTGCAAGACCGGCGCCGGAGCGGCACTGCTCGACGATCCCGACAAGGCGGTCGCGATCGCCAAGGCAGCCGGCGAGGGCAGCGGGTTGCCGGTGACGGTGAAGCTGCGTCCCGGGCAGCGTCCCGGCGACCTCGCCGGCGTCGAGCTCGCGCGGCGGCTGGTCGACGAGGCAGGCGTCGCCGCGATCTCCTTCCATCCACGTCACGCCTCGCAGCAGCACAAGGGCAAGCCCGACTACGACCTCGCGCGCCAGGTCGTGGAGGCGCTTGACGTTCCGGTGATCGTCTCTGGCGGGCTGCTCTCCGACGATCGCGCGCACGAGGCGTTCGAGCGCTCTGGCGCCGCCGCGGTGATGCTGGCGCGCGGCTCGCTCGGCAACCCGTGGATGTTCGAGCGGCTGCTCGGGACGCGCGAGGGGGAGCCGACCTCCGACGAGGTGATCGAGGAGCTACGCTGGACGATCGACCGCTGCGAGGAGCATCTCGGCGTCGACCGCGCCGGCCACTACCTGCGTAAGTTCTATCCCTGGTACGCCGAACGGCTCGCGCTGACGAAAGCGGCCAAGCAAGAGCTGGTCACGGCGCCGACGACCACCGAGGCCCGCCTCGCGCTCGATCGCATCGCGGCGGCAGAGCTCGCTCTGAGAGCGGCCTGAAGCGCCTTTTCGGTCACAGCCAAGGCGGTTGCTACACTCACCCGCTCCCTCCGGCGGAATGGTCGAGGTTCGGGGGGTTTTCCTATGCCGAGAGAGACACTTCTCACACCGAACGGGCTAGCCGATCTGAAGGGCAAGATCGAGCACCTCTCGACGATCCGTCGTCGCGAGGTCGCCGCTCGGATCAAGGAGGCGCGCGAGTTCGGCGACATCGCCGAGAACTCCGAGTACGACGACGCCAAGAACGAGCAGGCGATGCTCGAGAAGCAGATTGCCGAGCTCGAGGAGAAGCTGCGCAGCGCGCGCATCATCGACGAGAAGAACGTCGACACCGAGACCGTCGGCGTCGGCGTCCTGGTTCACGTCAAGGACCAGAAGACCGACAAGTCGACGAAGTTCAAGATCGTCGGATCGGCTGAGGCAGACCCGGCCGAGCAGCGCCTCTCGAACGAGTCGCCGGTCGGCAAGGCGCTGATCGGCCACAAGCGCGGTGACGTCGTCTCCGTGCCAGTCCCCCGTGGTCCAGCTCGCAAGCTGAAGATCACGAAGATCGAGGCCGCTTAGCCCTTACGCATAGGGTTCCGGCCGTGGAAGACGACCGGCGGCAGAAGCTGGAGCAGTTGCGTGCGAATGGCGTCGAGCCGTTCCCGCATGCCTACCCCGGCGTTGTGGCTTCAGAGGTCGTGCGCGAGGCGCATGGCGACCTGGAGGACGGTGCGGAGACCGATGCGGCGTATCGCGTCGCGGGCCGGCTGGCGGCGCGGCGGGGACATGGGGGACAGGCGTTCCTCGACGTCGTCGACCGCTCGGGCCGGATCCAGATCCAGGCGAAGCGAGACGTTTTGGGTGAGGAGTCGTTCGACGCGCTGACGTCGCTCGATCTCGGCGACCTGATCGGGATCGACGGGACCGCCTTCAAGTCGCGCCGCGGTGAGCTGACTTTGCGCGCTACCGGCTGGTCGCTGCTGGCGAAGTCGCTGCTGGCCCGGCACCTGAAACGCCGCGAGATTCCTGATTCCATCTTCGCCCCCGAGGCCGTCGCCCTGTGCGCGGCCCGCACCGAGATCGACCTTCAGCCCATCCTTGTCCGGCTTCAGCATGACAAGTTCCATGGGCTCGAGGATGTCGAGACGCGCTACCGCCGCCGCGAGCTCGACCTGATCGCTAACGAGGACGCACGCGAGCTGTTCATCCTGCGTTCTAAGGTGATCGCCGCGATCCGGCGCTGGCTCGACGCGCGTGACTTCCTCGAGGTCGAGACGCCGATCCTGCAGCCGCTCTACGGCGGCGCGCTCGCCCGTCCGTTCACCACTCATCACAACGCGCTCGATCGCGAGCTCTACCTGCGGATCGCGCCCGAGCTGTACCTGAAGCGGCTGATCGTCGGGGGGCTCGAGCGGGTCTACGAGATCGGCAAGGACTTCCGCAACGAGGGCCTGTCGCCGAAGCACAACCCCGAGTTCACGATGCTCGAGTGGTACGAGGCCTACGCCGACTACGAGGACATCGCGGCCGAGCTCGAGGAGTTGGTCGCCTTCGTCGCCGCGGAGATCGGCTACGCGGGCGAGATCGACTTCGCGACGCCCTGGCGCCGCGTCACGTTGCGCGACGCGATCCTCGAGCAGACCGGCGTCGACGTGCTCGCGCACCGCGACAGCGAGGCGCTGGTCGCCGCCGCCAAGGAGCGCGGGATCGAGCTCGACCCGACCGAGGTTTGGCCCCAGCTCGTCGACGCGTTGCTGTCGAAGCACGTCGAGCCCGAGCTGAAGAACCCGACCTTCATCACCGACTATCCGGTCGAGCTGTCGCCGTTCGCCAAGGCCCACCGCTCAGAGCCCGGGCTCGTCGAGCGGTTCGAGTGCTTCGCCGGCGGGATGGAGTTCTCGAACGCCTTCACCGAGCTCAACGACCCCGACGAGCAGCGGGCCCGCTTCGAGGACCAGCGCCGCCACAGCGCGGCGGGCGACGACGAGGCGCAGCCCTACGACGAGGACTTCGTACGGGCGCTCGAGCAGGGCATGCCGCCGACCGGCGGAATCGGCATCGGGATCGACCGTTTGGTGATGCTCCTGTCGGGGCGCGCCTCGATCCGCGAGGTCGTGCTGTTCCCTGCGCTGCGCACCTGACTTGCTAGCCGGACCCCGTTGTTAGACTGGGCCGTCAGCAGTATTTCCCGAGACGAAGGACTCGAGCCGTGTTTGAGCGCTTCACAGAGCGGGCCCGTCAGGTGGTCGTCCTCGCGCAAGAGGAGGCCCGGATCCTCAAGCACAACTACATCGGTACCGAGCACATCCTGCTCGGCCTGCTCCGAGAGGAGGAGGGCCTGGCTGCGCGCGTGCTCGAGTCGCTCGACATCACCGTCGAGCGCGTCCGTGCGCAGGTCGTGCGGATCGTCGGCTCGGGCGAGGAGGTCACCTCTGGCCAGATCCCCTTCACGCCACGGGCGAAGAAGGTGCTGGAGCTGGCGCTGCGCGAGGCGCTGTCGCTCGGTCACAACTACATCGGTACCGAGCACATCCTGCTCGGCCTGGTGCGCGAGAACGAGGGCGTCGCCGCTCGCATCCTGCTCGACTTCGACGCCGACTCCGAGAAGATCCGCAACGAGGTCATACGGATGCTCTCCGGCCCTGGCGGACGCCAGCGCCAGGGCGGGGGCCAGGGCGCCCAGCAGGGCGAGGGCAAGAAGAGCTCGAAGCTGCTCGACCAGTTCGGTCGCAACCTGACCAAGCTCGCCGCCGAGGGCAAGCTCGATCCCGTCGTCGGTCGCGAGACCGAGGTCGAGCGGATCATGCAGATCCTCTCGCGTCGCACGAAGAACAACCCGGTGCTGATCGGCGAGCCGGGTGTCGGCAAGACGGCCGTCGTCGAGGGGCTC
Organism: uncultured Solirubrobacterales bacterium; assembly: GCA_965653255.1. Classification (GTDB taxonomy): domain Bacteria; phylum Actinomycetota; class Thermoleophilia; order Solirubrobacterales; family Thermoleophilaceae; genus JAAYBF01. The sequence continues at coordinate 11,621 of CBFGZN010000032.1, forward strand.
GCCCAGCGGATCACCAGCGGCGAGGTGCCCGAGCTGCTGAAGAACAAGCAGATCTACACGCTCGACCTGGCGGCGCTGGTCGCCGGCTCGAAGTACCGCGGCGAGTTCGAGGAGCGGCTCAAGAAGGTGATGAAGGAGATCACCCAGCGCGGCGACATCATCCTGTTCATCGACGAGCTGCACAACCTCGTCGGCGCGGGCGCCGCCGAGGGTGCGATCGACGCGGCGTCGATCCTCAAGCCGGCACTAGCGCGCGGCGAGCTGCAGACGATCGGTGCGACGACGCTCGACGAGTACCGTAAGTACCTCGAGCGCGATTCCGCTCTGGAGCGCCGCTTCCAGCAGATCCGCGTCGAGCAGCCGTCGACAGAGGAGACCGTTCAGATCCTCAAGGGCCTGCGCGACCGCTACGAGCAGCACCACCGCGTCGGGATCACCGACGAGTCGCTCGAGGCAGCCGCCGAGACAAGGCGATCGACCTGATCGACGAGGCCGCCTCGCGCGCCCGGATCAAGTCGATGACCTCGCCGCCGGTCTACCGCGAGCTCGAGGAAGAGATCGAGACGACGCGGCGCGACAAGGAGGCCGCGATCGAGGCGCAGGAGTTCGAGAAGGCGGCCAACCTGCGCGATCAGGAGCGGCAGCTGACGAACAAGAAGCGCGACCTCGAGGAGCAGTGGCGCTCCGGTGAGTCCGGCGAGCGGCCGGAGATCGGCGAGGAGGAGATCGCCGACATCGTCTCGATGTGGACCGGCATCCCGGTCTTCAAGCTGACCGAGGCCGAGACCCAGAAGCTGATGCGGATGGAGGACGAGCTCCACAAGCGCGTGATCGGCCAGAACGCGGCGATCGAGGCCGTCTCGAAGGCGATCCGCCGCTCGCGCGCCGGGCTCAAGGACCCCAAGCGCCCGACCGGCTCGTTCATCTTCCTCGGCCCGTCCGGCGTCGGCAAGACAGAGCTCGGGCGGACGCTTGCCGAGTTCCTGTTCGGCGACGAGGACGCGATGGTCCGGATCGACATGTCCGAGTACATGGAGAAGCACTCCGTGTCGCGGCTGGTCGGCTCGCCGCCCGGCTACATCGGCTACGACGAGGGCGGACAGCTCACCGAGGCCGTGCGGCGCAAGCCGTACAGCGTGCTGCTGCTCGACGAGATCGAGAAGGCGCACCCGGACGTGTTCAACATCCTGTTGCAGATCCTCGAGGACGGCCGGCTGACCGACAGCCAGGGCCGCACCGTCGACTTCCGCAACGCGATCGTGATCATGACCTCGAACGTCGGCGCGGCGCAGATCGCCAAGAACACGGAGATCGGCTTCACGATCGGCGACGAGGACACCGGCGTCACCTACGACCAGATGAAGACGCGGATCATGAGCGAGCTCAAGAAGGTCTTCCGGCCCGAGTTCCTCAACCGCATCGACGAGGTGATCGTCTTCCACAAGCTGGCCAAGGACGAGATCCGCGAGATCGTCGAGCTGCTGCTGAAGCGGATCCGCGAGTCGCTCGCGGAGCGCGAGCTGTCGCTCAACCTCTCTGACGACGCGGCCGACCTGCTGGTCGAGAAGGGCTGGGACCCGTCGATGGGTGCCCGCCCGCTGCGCCGTGCGATCCAGCGCTACATCGAGGATCCGCTCGCCGACGAGGTGCTCGCCCAGAACCTCGATCCGGGCTCGACCGTCGAGGTCGAGAAGGCCCCCGACGGCGACGAGCGCGACGTGACGATCACGATTGCCAAGCCGGCGCGCAAGCGCGAGAAGGTCGGCGTCGGCGCCGAGGGCGGCGACGGCGAGGACGCGGCGCGGCTCGAGGATCACGACGACGACGAGCATCGCGACGACGGCGAGCAGCTGTCCGAGGATCTCGAGGTCCCGGACGCCCCGCCGGTGCCCGACGGCGACGCCTCCTCCGGCGACGACGACTAACCGGCTGACGCTAGTCGCAGACTGCGCAGAAGGAGTCCCAGCTCGCGTCCGTCTGCCGGTAGGCCGAGGCTGGTCGGTGAACAGGGCGAAGCGATCCTGAGCTCCACCGTTACCGTCCCGTCCGGCGACGGTTGCGCATCGATCTTGACCTCGCGCGGCTTGAGGTCGAGATCGGCGGCGTCGAAGCGCAGGACCTGCTCGCGTCGCCCGTTGACGTGCACCGTCACCCGCTGACGTCTGTCGGCAAGGCCTACGAAGGCGGCCAGGTCGGCTACTAGGACCGCCGGCGTGTTCGGCTCGACCTTCACCGCGAGCGCGGCGTGGCGACCGGTGGTCCAGCGTCCCAGTGGCTCGGGGAAGGACCATCCGTGCAGGAGCGAGTCGAGCGGGTCGTCATCGCAGTTGAGCGAGAGTGGTCCCTGGCGGAGGTCGTGGAGCTGGTCGGCGGGGTCGGGAGCCCGACGGCGATTGCGGCGCAGCTCCAGCACTCCGGCCAGCGTCGGACGGGCAAGCAGCTCGACGCTCTGGCGGCGAACGTCTTGAAGCTCCACTGCGATCCGGTCGCTGCGACCGCGACTCTCCGGCGGGCGGCAGCGAGCAGCGTGCTCGCGGACCTCGAGTCGCGACACTCGCTCCGACGCGAGGCGGTCGAGCACCACGTCCGGCACGGGCTGGTCGAGCGCTCGCGCGAGGTAGCTCAAAGCGGCGCGGGTCTGCACGACGACGCGTTGGGCGGTCGCGGTCTCGACGACGAGATCCCAGTCGAACTCGTCGCCTCTTGCCTGGATCGCCGTCGCGGCGTCGGCGGCCCAGCGCAGCGGCGGGATCGGGTTGTACTCCGACGCATGGAGCCAGGCGTGCAGCGCCTGATCCTCCGCGGCGGGCACCTTGACCGGGACGCCGCCGATGTCCGCGGTCGCGGCGCGCTCCCAGAGCGGGATCTCCGCCACGGGATCGCGAACGAGGTGAAGGGCCCCCCAGTGCAGGTCGAGCTGGACGTCGTCGCGCTGCCAGACCCATGCGGGGTACTCGCGGGCGAGTGTCCGCCTGGCGTACCAGTTCGGAAAGACGTGGGCGTCCCAGCCGGCGGCGATCAGCGCGTCGATAGCGCGGTTGCGCTCATCTGGCCGGACGAGCGCGTCGACGTCGCCGATCGGTCGCAGCCCGAGCTCGCAGAGCCCGCTCGCCACGAGCGCGGCGCCCTTGAGGACCAGTGGCTCGATACCGGCATCGACGAGCGCTCGCAGCGCGTCGCGGCTGCCGGCGATCGTGTGGGCGTTGGCGGCGAGCGAGTGGCGGCGATGTCCGTGCAGGGCGGGGGTCAGGTCGTCGCGCACTCCGATCCGGCTCAGATTGCTGGCGAGCAGCGGCAGCATCCGCTGGGAGCCGCCGTCGAGGCTGTCGATGTCGACGACGGTGCGCCAGTCGCGGTAGGCGGCGATGGCCGGGTCGCCGTCGAGCAGCGCGGCGCGCAGCAGCGACGTCTCGAGCGCCGACGGCAGCAGTGAGTACGAGACCTCGTTCACGACTGGGATGCCGCCGCGCGGCGGCGAGCGAGAGTCGCGCGCGCCAGGCGCAGGTACTCCGCGTTGGCGACGTCCCGGCGACGGACTGTGACGTTGCCGCCGTGTACACGGCGGCGGGCGACGACGCTGGGCAGGACGTGCTCGACGACTCCCGCGTCGCGACAGCGGGCATGCCACTCAGGAAAGTCGACCACGGCGTAGCTCTCGTCGAAGTCGCCGACGCGGTCGAACGTGGAACGCCGCGCGAGCAGCGCCGACTTGGCGATTCCAGGTGCCGGCTCGGTCCGGGCAGTCAAGCCAGGAGGTGCGTCGTCGAGGAACTCGACGACGTGGCCGTAGACGACCTCGACGTCGGCGCGCTCGGCGAGCAGGGCAGCCTGACGCTCGAGCTTGTCGGCGAGCCATACGTCGTCGGCGTCCAGGAACCCGATCAGCGGAGCCGCCGACTCGCTGAGCGCGGCGTTCAAGGCGGCGGGGGTCCCGCGCGGTGGTTGGCGTAGCACGGCAACCGCATCGCCGAAAGACTCGGCGATCGCTGCCGAATCGTCAGTCGAGCCGTCGTCCACGACGATTAGCCGACTCGGCGGCAACGTCTGGGACAGCACGCTCTCGATCGCCTCCGCCAGGTAACAGGCGCCGTCGCGGACCGCGATGACCGCGTCGATCGTGTCCTGGGTGCGCATCCGCAAGAGGGTACCTTTGGCCGTGTGCGACTGCTCTTCGTCTGCGGGCGGCCGCCGTGGCCGGCGGATGGTGGTTCAGCGCTGCGCACGGCGGCTCTGCTGCGCGCGCTCGTCGAGGGCGGGCACGAGGTCGAGCTGCTCGCGTTCGGGCGACCCGCGTATCGCCCAC
>CBFGZN010000033.1:0-15841 GCA_965653255.1 uncultured Solirubrobacterales bacterium
TTTGGTTTCCGTGCTCGGCTCCGCGGCTCCGCTGGGACTGCGCCCCGTGCCTGGCGCTCCGTGCCGAGTAGAGCGCTCCGTGTGGTCAGACGGCAGGGGCTCCGCCCGGACGCTCCGCTCGCTACGCCTGCGCGCGCAAACGTAAATCGTTGCCACCCGCGGATCGACGTCGTGTCCTGCTCGCGAGGCCCTGTGACGTTGTCGCGGGTAGATTCGCGCGATGGACTTCGATCACAGTGCGCGTGCGCGGGACCTGTTGGAGCGGGTTGACTCGTTCATCGAGCGGGAGGTGACGCCGAGGGAGGAGGCGTATCACCGAGAGCTGATGGCGTTGGAGGATCCGTGGGTGGTGCTGCCGGCGATCGAGGAGCTGATGCAGAAGGCGAAGGGGGAGGGGCTCTGGAACCTGTTCCTGCCGGACGAGGAGCATGGCGCCGGGCTGACGAACGTCGAGTACGCGCCGCTGGCGGAGCGGATGGGGCGGTCGCTGATCGCGAGCGACGTCTTCAACTGCAACGCGCCGGACACCGGCAACATGGAGGTGCTGCTGAACTTCGGCGACGCGGAGCAGCAGGAGCGCTGGTTGCAGCCGCTGCTGGCCGGCGAGATCCGTTCGGTGTTCTGCATGACCGAGCCGGATGTGGCGTCTTCGGATGCGACGAACATGGAGGCGACGGCCGTTCTAGACGGCGATGAGATCGTCATCAACGGCCGCAAGTGGTGGAGCACTGGGATCGGTCATCCCAACTGCGAGGTCCTGATCTTCATGGGCCTGAGCGATCCCGACGCGGACCGCTACCACCAGCACTCGATGGTGCTCGTGCCGCGCGACACGCCGGGCGTGAAGGTAGAGCGGATGCTCACGACGATGGGCTTCCTCGACGCCCCCGGTGGCCACGGCGAGGTCTCGTTCGAGGACGTACGTGTGCCGAAGGACGCCGTCATCGGCGGTGTCGGTCAGGCGTTCTCGATCGCTCAGGCCCGTCTTGGTCCTGGGCGAGTCCACCACTGCATGCGGCTGATCGGACTCGCCGAGTCAGCGCTCGAGCTGGCCTGCCGCCGCGCCACCGATCGCGTTGCCTTCGGCAAGCCGATCGCCAACCTCGGCGGCAACCGCGAGCGGATCGCCGACGGTCGCATCGCCATCGACCAGGCTCGCCTGCTCGTCCTCCACGCCGCATGGCTGCTCGACCAGGGCTCGCCCGAGTCGATCGCCGCCGTCTCGAAGATCAAGGTCGCCGTTCCCAACATGGCCCAGGACGTCGTCGACATGTCGATGCAGCTCCACGGCGGCGGAGGCCTCTCGACCGACTTCCCGCTCGCTCCCGCCTGGACCATCGCCCGGGCCCTCCGCCTCGCCGATGGCCCCGACGAGGTCCACCGCGGCGTCATCGCCCGCCTGGAGCTAGCTCAGTACGGCAAGGGCAAGTGGTCGGGGTAAGTCGAAACCGCTAGCTGTCCCAGTCGTGCTCGGCGAGGATGGCGCGGAGATGGGACTTGGTGTCCTGATCGCAGAGGGCGCCGGTGATGCCGGCTTCGAAGGTGGTGCGGGGGTCGGCGCCGAGGGAGCGGGCGGCTGTGTGCTCGGAGTCGAGGTCGCAGCTGAAGAAGGTTGGGTCGTCGGTGTTGACGGTGCAGGGGATGCCGGCGGCGAGCATGGTGGGGAGTGGGTGCTGCTCGATTGAGGGGGTGACGCCGAGGCGGACGTTGGAGAGGACGCAGACGTCGCAGACGATCTGGCGTTCGGCTAGCTCCTCGAGCAGGTTGGGGTCGTCGACGGCACGGACGCCGTGGCGGATGCGGTCGGCGCCCAGCGCTTCGAGGGCGCCGCGGATCGACTCCGGTCCCGCGGTCTCGCCGGCGTGGGGGACGGAGGCGATGCCGCCGTCGCGGGCGATAGCGAACGCCTCGGCGTAGGGCTCGGGCGGGTTGCCGTCCTCGGGGCCGCCGAGGCCGAGGCCGACGATGCCGCGGTCGCGATAGCGGACGGCGTACTCAGCGGTGCGCTTGGCGGTGTCGCGGTCGCAGAGCCCGCGCGTTATGTCGGGCGTCAGGCGAATCTCGATTCCGACATCCTCGCGCGCCTGCGCGACGCCGTCGCAGAAGCCCTCGAAGCAGGTGTCGAGCGATACGCCCTGGGCGATCTTGTCGGTGGGAGAGAAGATCGCCTCTATGTAGACGGCGCCCTGGGCGGCGGCGCGGCGGGCGTAGTCGACGACGAGCTCGCGGTAGTCCTGCTCGGTTGACAGCGCCGGAGTCGTGGCGAACCAAGCCTTCATGAAGTGATCGAAGTCGCGGAAGCGCATGAACTCCGCGAGCGCCTCGGGAGTAGAGACCGGCAGCTCCCAGCCGTTGCGTGCCGCCGCGGCGATCAGCGCCTCCGGCGACACGGCCCCCTCCAAATGGACGTGCAGCTCGATCTTCGGGTAACTCATTGGGAGATAGTAAACCAGGTCAACCTGGTCGACCATGGTGGTATGCTTCTCGTATGGAAGTCACAGTTCAAGAGGCAAAGACACAGCTATCGCGCCTGCTGCGTCGTGTCGAGGCCGGGGAGTCGGTGACGATCCGTCGCGGACGTGAGCCCGTTGCGATTCTCGTCAGGGCGCCGGCAAAGCCTGGGCAGCGACAGATCTGGGGAGATTTGAAGGGATCGATCGGCCCTGAGTTCGACGACCTGCCCGAGGGCTTCGAGCATTACGCGTGAAGCGATTGCTGCTGGACACCAACGTAGTCGTATGGCTGCTGCTCGGCGAGCGCGATTCGGTCTCCGCCGAGGCGCAAAGTGCGCTGACGGACGAGCGCAATTCCATATCCCTGAGCGCGGTGAGCGTCTGGGAGATCGCGATCAAGCGCTCGCTGGGGAAGCTCCAGATCGATAGTGGATGGGCTCAGGCGCTGACGCGGCTCGATTTCGATCCGATGCCGGTCACCTCGCGGCACGCCGAGGGCGTCGAACACTTGCCCTGGCATCACCGCGACCCCTTCGACCGGCTGCTGGTCGCTCAAGCGACGCTCGAAGACCACGTGCTCGTGAGTGCCGACTTACAGATGACCGACTACGAGCTCGAAGTCGTCTGGTGATCGACGGCTAGAGCGGTATCTCCCAGAGCGGGAACCAGCGGGTCAGCTCGGGCTCGATCGGGACCTCGTTGCCGATCTGGGCCTTGAGGCGCATCTCGCGCTCGTTGTCACGCTGCTGCTGGCCGGGGGCGGGAACGAAGGGGTAGAAGGAGCCGCGCTTGAAGTTGTAGATCAGGTAGAGCCGCTTGCCCTGCTCCTCGAAGGCGAAGACGGCGGCGAGCAGGCGGTCGCCGTAGCCGCCGGCCTGGAGCTCGGTCGAGATCGTGTTGAGCGAGACGACGAGGTCCTCGAAGTCCGGGTCGCGCAGGACGAGCCAGCGGTAGCCGAACTCGTCGTCGGCGGTCTCGAGCTTCGACTCCTGCTCCTCGGCGGTGCCGCGCAGCAGTTCCTCGGCGTCCTTCAAGATGTTGGCGAAGTCACCGGTAGCGAGCGGCTGGAAGACGATCCCGGCGGCGCCGGCGCTCTTGATGTCGAGCGCGGTCTCGAGCGTGATGTACGCCGTCGACATCGCGAACAGACGGTCGGGTGCGACCCCGGCCAGCTTCTTCTTGCCCCCCAGTATCGAGTCGAGGAAGCCCACGCGCTAGGCGGCGAGCGAAGCCGACGAGCCGGCGGCCTGGAGCTGCGCCTCGAGCTTGTTGAGCGCCTCGATCCGCTTCTCCATCGGCGGATGCGTGGCGAACAGGCTCTTGAGGCTGCCCTTGGCGCGCGCCGGGATGATGAAGAAGGCGTTCAACTCCTCGGCCTTGCGCAGGTCCTGGGAGGGGATCGAGTCCATCGCGCCGGAGATCTTCATCAGCGCCGAGCTGAGCGCGCTCGGCCGGCCGGTGATCAGTGCCGCGCCACGGTCGGCCGAGAACTCGCGGTAGCGCGACAGCGCGAGCATCAGGAAGAACGAGATCGCGTAGACGGCGAACGAGACGGCCATGATCAGCAGCACCGGAGCGCCGCCCTCATCGTCGTCGCCGCCGAAGAAGAAGGCGAACTGGAGGATCATCGACGCGACCGAAGCGAAGAAGCTGACGATCGTCATGATCATCACGTCGCGGTTCTTGACGTGGGTCAGCTCGTGCGCCATCACGCCCTCGAGCTCGGCGGGCGAGAGCCGGTTCATGATCCCCGTGGTGGCGCAGACCGTCGCGCTCTTCTGCGAGCGTCCCATCGCAAAGGCGTTCGGGACGTCGGTGTCGGCGACGGCGATCTTCGGCTTCGGCAGGTCGGCCTGGATGCAGAGCCGCTCGATCATCGCGTGCAGTCCCGGGGCCTCCTCGGGCGAGACCTCCTTGGCGCCCATCGACGCAAGCGCGAGCTTGTCGGAGAGGAAGAGCTGGGCGAGCGTCAGCGCGCCGACGGCGACGACCATCATGATCGCGCTGGCGCCGGCAGTGAACAGCACGCCGACGAAGGCCACGTAGAGCAGGCCGAGCAGGAACATCGTTCCCAGCATTCGGATCTGGAGCCCGGTGTCGCGGCCGAACGAAGTCTTCTGAATCGCCATGTACTCGAAGCATAGTGAGGGGGTGCACGATCCATTGCATCCCCTCGGAAAGCCGCTTTGGGCGTGTTACTTTGGCTCAGTCCCGCCGGTCGATTTGCCTGCACACGGCGGCAATCGCGATGTCTGTCGGGATGTAGTCCCTCTTTTCCATGCGCAAGTACTTCTGGATTCCGATCGTTCTCGGCCTGTCGGCCTATGTGCTGCTGCCCCTGCCCGGGCAGACGGCGCCGCTGTCGGAACGGATCGACGCGAAGCGCTCCCAGGTCGAGGAGAAGAAGCATCAGGAGGGCGTGCTGACCGAGACGATCTCCGGCTTCAACAACCGGATCAGGGGCCTGCAGGGCGAGATCAACAGCACCCAGCGCCGGCTCGGGACCGTCCAGACGGAACTCGACGCCCGCCGCGCCGAGCTGCTGAAGGTTCGCGACGACCTCGAGGTCGCCCGCGACAAGCTCGCCCGCGCCCGCAAGCGGCTCGGCATCTCGCGCGACGCGCTCGCCGAGCGGCTGGTTGAGCTCTACAAGTCCGACCGCCCCGACGCGCTGACCGTGATCCTTGCCGCCGACGGTTTCTCCGACCTGCTTGACCGGACCGAGTTCCTCGAGCGGATCTCCGACCAAGATCGCGACGTCGTGATCCTCGTTCGCAAGCTCAAGCAGCGCTTCGAGCGCCAGGAGCAGACGCTCGCGAAGCTGGAGCAGCAGAAGGAGGCGATCGCCGTCGCCGTCCTGCGTCAGCGCGACGAGATCGCCGCCGCGCGCGACCAGCTCGCCTCGACCCAGGGCGAGCTGCGCTCCGAGCGCAACGGCCGCTCGCACACTCTTGCGCAGGTTCGCGCCAGCCGCTCCGAGCTCGAGGGCGACCTCCAGGAGCTCGAGGCCGCCCAGGCGCGCGTCACCGGACAGCTCCAGGGCTCGCTGCCTGCCGGACCGATCAAGCACGGCACCGGTCAGCTGATCTGGCCGGTCAATGGCTCGGTTGTCTCGCCGTTCGGCCAGCGCTGGGGTCGTCTGCACGCCGGCATCGACATCGCGGTTCCGGCCGGCACGCCGATCCGCGCCGCCGACGGCGGCACCGTCGTCCTGCTCGGCTCGGTCTCCGGCTACGGCAACTACACCTGCATCCAACACACCGGCTCGCTGTCGACTTGCTACGCCCACCAGTCGGGTTATGCGACCTCACAGGGAGCGTCGGTGACCCAAGGCCAGGTGATCGGCTACGTCGGCTGCACCGGCCACTGCTACGGCGACCACCTCCACTTCGAGACTCGCGTTAACGGCTCTCCAGTGGACCCGTTCGGATACCTGTAGGCCGCTAGGGTCCGGGCCGTGCTCCCGGAGATCAGTATCGGTCCGATCACCCTGCAGACCTTCGGGATCTGCTTCGCGCTCGGGTTTCTCGCGGCGGGGGCGTTGGTTGCGCGCCGGCTCGAGGAGCTCGGCAAGCCGCGCGATTGGGCCTACGAGATGGTCTTCGCGGGAATCATCGGCGGGCTGATCGGCGGCCGGATCGACTTCATCCTGCAGAACTGGGACCGGGCGTCGGACGACTTCGTCGGCACGCTGTTCGGCGGAACCGGACTGGTCTGGCTGGGCGGCGTGATCGGCGGCACGATCGCCGTCTGCCTCTGGGCGCGCTGGCGCGGCTTCCTCGGCGTCGGGCTGTTCGACCTCTGCGCGCCGGCGCTCGCGCTCGGCAACGCGATCGGGCGCGTCGGTTGCCAGCTCTCCGGTGATGGCGACTACGGCCGGGCGACCGATATGCCGTGGGGAATGGCCTACCCCGACGGGACCGTGCGAACCCTGCAGGAGGTTCACCCGACGCCGATCTTCGAGACGCTCGCGATGGGCCTGATCGCGCTCGCGCTGTGGCAACTGCGCGACCGCGTCAAGCCCGGTGGTCTGTTCGCGCTCTATCTCGTGCTGGCCGGCTTCGAGCGGCTGCTGATCGAGTTCATCCGCCGCAACGACGACCTAGTGATCGGGCTGACCGAGGCGCAGCTGATCAGCGTCGCGATGATCCTCGGCGGCGCCTACTGGCTCGGGCGGCTACGCGGTAGTCCGCCGGGTCAGCGCGCCGCGGCGGCCTGAGTGGAAAGTCGGTCGGCGCTAGCCGATCGGTCCTGCCGCTGGGGCGGACGCTTCCGGCGTTGCGTTCGCGGCCGTTTGCCCGATGCCGCGCGGCAGCGCGGAACCGATTGCCGCTGCTAGGCAGAGGGTGAGCGCGACCGACGCACCGGCGGCGGTGCCGAGCAGGTGCGAGGCGTAGATGCCGGCGACGCCTGCGACGACGGCGGTCGCGCTAGCGGCGACCATCGCCCGGCCCGGCGAGCTGACATGATCGCGGACCGCCACGGCCGGCGCGACGAGGATGGCGAGTACGAGCAGGCTGCCGAGGCCTTGGACGGCAATTGCCAGCGCGGCGGCGAGCAGCAGGAGCAGCGCCAGGCGGACCGCCGTCGGTCGGATGCCGAGCGCGCGGGCGCCGGCGGCGTCGAGCGCAACCGCGCCGAACACCCGGTGCAGCGCGATCAGAGCGGCACCGCCGACCAGCGCCAGCGCGGCGGCCGCGACCAGATCGCCGTCGGTCACGCCAAGCGGGTTGCCGAACAGCAGCTCCTCGAGGCGGGCCGGCGCGCCGGGGCTGAGCGCGAGCAGGCCGCCGAGTCCGAGTAGGCCGGTCACCGCCACCGCCGTCGCGGTGTCCGAGCCGACGCGCGGATCGCGGCTCGCCAATGCGATCGCCAGCGCCGCGATCGCCACCCCCACGACGCCGCCGAGCAACAGCGGTACGCCCGCCAGGGCGGCCAGCACAAGCCCGGGCAGCAGCCCGTGGGCAAGCGACTCCGCCGGGTAGCTGAGTCTGAAGGTCGTGATCCAGTAGCCGAGCGCGCCGCAGAAGCCGCCGAGCAGCGCGACCTCGAGCAGCGCGCGGCGCTCGATCCCGGACTGGAGCGGCTCGAGCAGGTCCATCAGTGGTGGTGGTGCTGGACGGTGACCGCGCGAACCGGCCCGCCAGAGCCATCGTCGTCGAGTACGACGATCTCGTCGCCGTAGGTCTGCTCGAGCGCTGCGCGGGTCAGCGCCGTCGACGGGTTGCCGAAGGCGATCTGGCGCTGGTTGAGGCAGAGGACGCGGTCGAAGGCGCGCACGCTGTCGACGTCGTGGGTCGAGACGAGCAACGTGCGGCCCTCGTCGCGCAGCTCGCGGAACAGCGCCTCGATCCGTTCGCCGCTGGCGGGGTCGACGCCGGCGAGCGGCTCGTCGAGCAGCAGCACGCGTGCGTCCTGGACGAGCGCGCGGGCGAGCAGCACGCGCTGGCGCTGGCCACCGGACAGCTCGCCGAAGCGGTCACCCGAACGGTTTTCGAGACCGACTCGTTCGAGAGCGGCTTGGGCGGCTGCGCGATCGGCGCGCCGAGCCGGCAGCCACCAGCGGCCGTTGGCGAGCGAGCCCATCAGCGCGACATCGAGCGCGCTGACCGGGAAGTCGAGCCGTGTTCGCTCGGTCTGGGCGAGGTAGGCGGGGCGGCCATCGACGCTGACGCTGCCACGCAGCAGCGTCAGCTCGCCGGTCAGTGCGCGGAAGAGCGTCGTCTTGCCGCCGCCGTTGGGGCCGAGCACGCAGAGCGAGCTGCCGGCGGGCAGCGCGAAGTCTACGTCTTCGAGCGCCGGGGTCGGCTCGCCATACGTCGCGGTCAGTCCGCCGACCGCGACCGCAACGGCATCGCCGGCAGACGTTGGGTCGCCTTCGGCCGTACTTCGGCTGGAATGCGCCCAAGGTCGGCTGGATCGGCTCATGTCGCCTCCGCGACGACTGGGGCGGGGCCGCGACGGAGCAGGGCTGCGCCGAGGGCGGCCACGGCGTAGGCGGCCGAGCCGACCACGGCGACCGCGGGGCCGGGCGGGACGTCGAGCCAGAGCGAGACGTAGAGCCCTACGGCTCCCTGGGCGACGGCGACGGCTACCGCGGCGGCGAGCAGCGTGCCGATCCCGCGCGTCACGAGGCGTGCCGTCGCCGCCGGCACGACGAACAGAGAGGCGACGAGTAGCGCGCCGACGGCCGGCAGGGCGGCGACCGCGGCGACGGCGATCAGACCTAGCAGCAGCAGGTCACCAGTTCGCACCGGCAGGCCGAGGGCCGACGTGCCCGGCGCGTCGAATCCGGCCGCAGTCCAGGCTCGGCCGAGCAGTGCCGTCGCCACCACGGCGAGGGCGGCAGCGCCGGCCGCGACCCACAGGTCGCTGCCGTTGAGACCGAGCGCCGATCCGAACAGCAGCCGGTCGACAGCCGCGCCCGACTCAAAGACGTCGCTCGCGAGCACGACGCCGAGCGCCAGCGCCACGACGAGCGCGAGCGCCGTCGCCACGTCGCCCGGGTCGCGCCCCGAGCGGCCGGCTCGCTCAACGCCGCCGGCGTAGCCAAGCGCCACCGCCAGCGCGGCGAGGGTTGCGCTGAACCCCGTGCCGTCGGCGATCACCAGCCCAGGGAAGGTCGCGGTGCCGACGGCGTGGGCGAAGAAGGCCAGCCGTCGCAGCACGATCCAGGCGCCGAGCAGGCCGCCTGCGACCCCGAGCAGCGTCAGCTCGATCAACGCCGTGCGCATGAACGGCAGCTCGACGAGATCGCCGGGCGAGGGCAGCGAGGCGAGCGAGCTCACTAGCTAAATGTAATCGAGAATCATTCTCGATAACCGGATCGGGCCACTTCGCCCACTGTCAGCGCAGATTTGCCGTTGCTTCATAATCCGCGTCTCCATGGGCCAGGACGATGCGGAGCAGGCGTTGGCGGACCCCGAGCAGGCCGATGCCCTGCCCGGAGGGGTCGGTCACGTCTACCCGCTCGGGTCGCGGATCAACGCCGCCGGACGGCTCGAGGTCGGCCGTTGCGACGTCGTCGAGCTGGCGCGCGAGTTCGGCACGCCCGCCTACGTCTACGCCGAAGACGACCTACGCCTGCGCGCCCGCGCGATCCAGAACGCCTTCGCCGCCCGCACCGACGACTTCGAGGTGCTCTACGCAAGCAAGGCGTTCCCCTGCACCGCGGCGCTGAGGATCTTCGCCGAGGCGGGCCTGTCGTGCGACGTCGCGTCGGGCGGAGAGCTGTACTTCGCCCTGCGAGCCGGCTTCGATCCCGAGCGGATCTACATGCACGGCAACAACAAGACCGCTGCCGAGCTGGAGTACGCGCTTGCGAGCGGTGTCGGCCACATCATTGTGGACTCGCTCGACGAGATCGATCGACTCGAGCGCGTTGCCGCTGGCCGCAAGCAGAAGGTCTTGCTGCGCGTCACCCCCGGCATCCGCCCCGAGACCCACTACAAGATCGCGACCGGCCAGGAGGACTCGAAGTTCGGCCTACCGCTGGCGACGCTGCCGCAGGCGCTCGATCGCTGCGTGGCCGCCGGGCTCGAGGTCCGCGGCCTGCACGCTCACATCGGCTCCCAGGTCTTCGAGCTCGACGTCTATGACACGCTCGCCGAGGTGCTGGCGGCGGCGGGCGACTTTCCGGTGGTCAACATGGGTGGCGGCTTCGCCTGCGCCTACACGCGCGACCAGCATCCGCCGGCCGTCGCCGAGTTCGCCGAGAAGATGCTCGAGCGGCTGCCGAGCGGGGTCAAGGTGCTCTGCGAGCCCGGCCGCTCGCTGGTCGCCAACGCGGGCGTCACCCTCTACACCGTAGGCACCGTCAAGGAGATCCCGGAGATCCGCACCTATGTCGCGGTCGACGGCGGCATGGCCGACAACATTCGCCCGATGCTCTATGACGCCCACTACGAGGCCGAGGTCGCCGACCGCTTCGGCGACTCGACGCCGTGCCGGCTGGTCGGCATGCACTGCGAGTCCGGCGACGTGCTGGTCAAGGACGCGGCGCTCGAGAACCCCGTCCCCGGCGACGTCGTAGTGATGCCGGCGACCGGCGCCTACGGACACGCGATGGCGAGCAACTACAACGCCGTGCCGCGACCGCCGGTGATCTTCTGTCGCGACGGCGACGCGCGCGTGGTCGTGCGGCGCGAGACCTACGAGGACCTGAGTCTGCGTGAGCTCGAGTAGCGCTCCGTTCAAGGTCGGGCTCTTGGGAAGGGGGACTGTCGGGTCCGCCTTCCACGCGCTGCTCGAGCAGCGCGTCGACGCGATCGCGGTCGAGGCTGGCCGCCGGCCGGAGATCTCCGGCGTGCTGACGCGCAGCCAGGGCGACTTCGACGAGATCCTCGCGAGCAGCGACCTGATCGTCGAGGTGATGGGCGGGATCGACCCGGCCTTCGACTACGTGCGGCGCGCGCTGGAGGCCGGCAAGCACGTCGTGACCGCCAACAAGCAGCTGCTCTCCCAGCACGGCGAGGAGCTCTACGCGGCTGCCGCCGCGAGCGGCGCTCAGCTCGGCTTCGAGGCCGCCGTCGCCGGCGTCGTGCCGGCGATTCGGGTGATCCGCGAGTCGCTCGCCGCTGCGCACATCGAGCGCGTGCACGGGATCGTCAACGGCACGACCAACTTCATCCTGACCGCGATGGCGCGCACCGGCGCCTCCTACGACGACGCGCTGCGCGAGGCTCAGGAGCTCGGCTTCGCTGAGGCCGACCCGACCGAGGACGTGACCGGCAAGGACGCCGCCGCGAAGATGGCGATCCTGGCGCGGTTGGCCTTCGGCGCCCGCGTCAGCCTCGACGACGTCCCCTACGAGGGGATCGAGCACGTCACCGCCGACGACATCGCCTACGCGCGCGAGCTCGGGTTGTCGCTGAAGCTGATCGGGACGGCCGAGCGGATCGACGGCGGGATCGCCGTCGGCGTCTACCCGGCGTTCCTCTATGGCGGCCATCCCCTAGCGCCAGTCTCAGGTTCTTTCAACGCGGTCACCGTCGAGTCGCCGGCGATCACCGAGATCACGCTCTCCGGCCCGGGCGCGGGCGGCAGCCAGACCGCCTCGGCGGTGCTCGGCGACGTCGTTGCGGCGATGTCGCCGCCGGCGATCCAGGCGCCGCCGGCCGCCGAGCTACCGATCGTCAAGGACGTCGAGTCAGCCTTCTACCTCCACCTCGAGGTCGCCGACCGGCCGCTGGTGCTGTCGAAGGTTGCCGAGATCCTCGGTCTGCAGGGAGTCTCGATCAAGTCTGTCGTCCAGCGCGGCTCCGGCGATGAGGCACGGCTGGTGATGGTCATGCACCCGGTGCTCGAGTCGAAGTTCCGCGCCGCGGTCGCGCTGATCGGCCGGCTCGACCTGGTGCGCGAGGAGCCGCGCGCGATCCGAGTGATCGAGGAGACGTTCGAGTGAGTCTCTGGCGCTACCGCGAGCGCCTGCCGGTCGAGCCGCACGTCTCGCTCGAGGAGGGCGATACCCCGCTGGTTCCGGCGCCGTGGCTGTCGGAGCGGACGGGCTGCGAGGTCTACCTGAAGGTCGAGGGCGCGAACCCGACCGGCTCGTTCAAGGACCGTGGCATGACGGTCGCCGTCTCGGCGGCGGTCGAAGAGGGGGCGAAGGCGGTCATCTGCGCCTCGACCGGCAACACCGCCGCGAGCGCCGCCGCCTACGCCGCGCGCGCCGGGCTGCGCGGCGCCGTGATCGTCCCGGAGGGCAAGATCGCGACCGGCAAGCTTGCGCAGGCGCTGATGCACGGCGCACGCGTCGTCGCGCTGCGCGGCAACTTCGACCAGGCGCTGCAGCTCGTCCGTGAGCTGACCGACCGCCACCCGATCGCGCTCGTCAACTCGGTCAACGACTACCGCATCGAGGGCCAGAAGACCGGCGCCTTCGAGGTCTGCGACCAGCTCGGCGAGGCGCCTGACGTGCTCTGCATACCGGTCGGCAACGCGGGCAACGTGACCGCGTGGTGGAAGGGCTTCAGCGAGTACGAGCAGGGGACGCCTGAGCTGCACGGCTACCAGGCCGCGGGCGCCGCGCCGCTCGTCGAAGGGGCGCCGGTCGCGGCGCCGGAGACGGTCGCGTCGGCGATCCGGATCGGCAACCCGGCTCGCTGGGAGGACGCGATGAACGCCTTCACGGCCTCGCGCGGCCAGGTGCGCGCCGTCACCGACGAGCAGATCCTCGACGCCTACCGGCTGCTCGCCTCGCGTGAGGGTGTCTTCTGCGAGCCCGCTTCGGCGGCGTCGGTCGCCGGTCTGCTGGCACACGGGGCACACGGCCGCGTCGTCTGCGTACTGACCGGACATGGCTTGAAAGACCCCCAGACCGCGATGGATCGCGCCGCGTCGGTGGTGCCGTGCGAGCCGGACATCGAAAGCGTCGAGGCGGCGGTCCTAGGGGGCGAGTGAACCGCCGTCGCACCGTCCGTGTCCCGGCCTCGTCGGCCAACCTCGGCCCGGGCTACGACGTGCTCGCGGCGGCGCTTTCGCTGTCGCTCGAGCTGGAGGTCGAGGAGACCGGGACGTTCTCGGTCGAAACCGACACTCCGGGCATTCCGCTCGACCGCGACAACCTCTGCGTGCGCGCCTTCGAGCGGCTGCACTCCGCCGACGGGATCAGCTTTCGGATCCGCTCCGAGATTCCGGCGGCGGCTGGTCTCGGCTCCAGCGCGGCGGCGATCGTAGCCGGCCTGACAGCTGCAGACCACCTGTTCGAGCTCGACGCGCCGCTGCTCGAGCACGCGACCGCGCTCGAGGGCCATCCCGACAACGTCGCCGCGGCGCTGCTCGGCGGCTTCGTGATCTGCGCCGACGACGACGCGGTGCGGCTCGAGCCGCCGGCCGGGCTCGAGGGCGTGCTCGTCACGCCGCCGCAGCCGGTCCCGACCTCGGAGGCGCGCGCGGCGCTGCCGGCGGAGGTACCGATCGCCGACGCTGTCCACAACGTCGCGCACGCCTCGCTGCTGGTGCTCGGCCTCGCTAATGGCGACCTCGGCGCGATCGCGCGCGGCCTGTCCGATCGCCTGCACCAGGACCGGCGCGCGCACCTCTATCCGCGCTCGATCGAGCTGATCGGCCAGGCGGGCGAGTTGGGAGCGCTCGGCGCGACGATCTCGGGGGCGGGCCCCACGGTGCTGTTCTGGTGTCAGTGGGAGCAGACGGGCGCGGTGGTGGACGGGCTGCGCGGGGTTGCTCCGGAGTGCGACGTCCGGCGAGTCCGGTTCGTCGCCGCGGGGGCGGACGTGGAGGCGATCGAGTGACCGAGAAGCGAGTCGAGGCGGCCGGCGGGGTCGTGATGCGGCGGGGGCCGGACGAGACGGAGATCGCCGTCGTGCACCGACCGCGCTACGACGACTGGAGCTTTCCCAAGGGCAAGCTCGACCCCGGCGAGACCTTCGAGGAGGCCGCGTTGCGCGAGGTGCGCGAGGAGACCGGCCTGATCTGCCGGCTCGGCCCCGAGCTCGCGTTCGCCCACTACGACGACAGCAAGGGGCGTCCCAAGCTCGTCCGCTACTGGCTGATGGCCGTCATCGAGGACCCTGGCTTCGAGCCCAACGACGAGGTTGACGAGCTGCGCTGGCTGACTCCCGCCGAAGCTACCGAGTTGCTGACCTATTCGCGCGACCGCAGCCTGGTCAAGACGCTCTGAGGCGCTAGCCGGCCGTGGCTGGCTCGGCTGGGAAGCGGTCGGCCCAAGGGGCGATCTCCTCGAGCTGCCGGCTGACCTGGAGCAGCAGCGCCTCGCCGGTCGGTGGGCCGACGATCTGGGCGGCGGTCGGGAGGCCGTCGTTGCCCTGGAAGAGCGGGACCGAGATGGCGGGCTGGCCGGTCATGTTGAAGACGGGGGTGAACGGCGTGAACTCGGCGCCCTTGTCGAACTCGCGCTGGGGATCGTCGCCACAGGGATCGATCTCGGCGTGCCGGACGGGGCGCTGGGCGAGCGCGGGCGTGACGACGAGATCCCAGTCGGCCCAGGTCGAGACGATTCCGCGTGCGATCGCCTGGCCCATCGCGACCGCACCGATGTAGGTCGGCGCCGGAATGCCCTGGCCCATCTCGTAGAGCCACAGCGACAGCGGCTCGACGTTCTCGACGCTCGGCTGCTTGCCGCTGACGATCTGCCCGTGCACCATGCTGGCGGCGACGTTCGCCGCCCACAACGCGGTGAACACGCCCACCAGCGGCTCGCCGTGCGGAATCGGTGACGGGATCTGCTCGACGTGGTGGCCGAGCTGCTCGAGCAGTGCCGCCGCCTCGCGGGTGCCGCGCTCGCACTCCGGATCGAGCTCGCCGTCGACCGGCATCTCGGTCACCAGCCCAACGCGCAGCTTGCCCGGGTCGCGCTTGGCCAGCTCGGCGAACGGCGCCTCGGGCGGTGGCGCCCAGGTCGCATCGCCCAGCACATGCCCCGACATCAGGTCCAGCAGCGCAGCCACGTCCTCGGTCGTGCGCGCAAGGACGCCGTCGGTCCCCAGGAGGTGATCGCCCAGCGAAGGCGCCATCGAGACCCGTCCGCGAGACGGCTTCAGCCCCAGCAGCCCGCAACAGGCCGCCGGGATCCGGATCGACCCGCCGCCGTCGCTCGCATGCGCGATCGGCACCGCACCCGACGCGACCGCCCCGGCCGACCCACCGCTCGACCCGCCCGTCGTCCGCTCCGGATCCCACGGGTTCCGCGCCGGCCCGAACCGTCGCGGATTCGTCACCGGCGTGATCCCGAACTCGGGCGTCTGCGTCTTCCCGACGATCACGAACCCCGCCTCCTTGAGGCGCCGCACCTGCTCGTAGTCGTGATCCGGCGTGAACTCCCCGAGCAGCTCCGACCCATGCGCCATCCGCAACCCCGCCACCGGCGCGAACAGGTCCTTGATCCCAATCGGAACCCCCGCAAACGGCCGCCCGTCACTCGGGCCGATTGCATCCGCTGCCGCCAACGCATTCTCACCGTCGACCAGCGTCCAGTGATTCAGCTCGCTAGTCGCCTCGATCCGATCCAGCGACGCCTGCACCAACTCCCGCGACGTGACGTCGCCCGAACGAACCATCGCGGCCAGCTCGGTGGCCGACCGGCGGAGAAGATCGGACATGTCGACCACCGTAGCCGGCCGTGGCGCTCCTGTGGGACGTCCTTGAGGACTGGGTTCGTGCTGAGCGGTTTGAGGGGCGCTGTGGCGAGTGGCTGATGCTGCTCCACCGGGCTGTTTGGCTGGGTAGGGCGGCGAGTGGTGTTGGAGGTTGCCGGGAGCGGACCCCTCTCATTGGCCCCGGCACTCAGTTGGACGATTGTGCGTGCTCTGACCCCAACAATCCTTCATCGAGATGAAAGCTGAGTTCGGCCCCGCTACGGACGAAGGATTATTGGGGTCAGGGGCCTACAAAACGTTCATCTGGTGCGA